>JANXXA010000208.1 GCA_025350885.1 Phenylobacterium sp. | reverse complement strand
GGTGCGGGAACTCGAAGGTCAGCACGCCTTCGTCCTTCAGCACCTCGCGGAAGCCGGCCACGAAGTCGGCGATGTCGGGCACGTGGGCCAGCACATTGTTGGCCGCCATCAGGTCGGCGCGGACACCCCGCGCCGCCAGATCGCGTCCCGTCGCCTCGCCGAAGAACGCCACCTCGGTCGGAACGCCGGCGGCGCGCGCGGCTTCCGCGGTGTTGGCCGTGGGCTCGATACCCAGTACGGAAATGCCTATTTCGACGAAATGCTTCAGCAGATAGCCGTCATTACTCGCTACTTCGACGACTAGCGACTGTCGGCCCAGGCCGAACCGCTCGGTCATCGCCAGGGCATAGCGCCGCGCGTGCGCCACCCAGCTGGTCGAATAGGAGGAGAAATAGGCGTAGGCGTCGTCGAAGATCGCGTCGGCGGGGACAGCGTCATCGGCCTGCACCAGGAAGCATTGGTGGCAGACCCGCACGTGCAACGAATAGGACGCCTCGGTTCCGGCGGCGAGCTGCTCGGCGGTCAGGTAGCTGTTGGCCAGCGGCTGGCGGCCGAGATCCAGGAACGTGTGGACAAGCGGCGTCTTGCAGAAGCGGCAGGCGGGCGGGGTCATGCTCAGCCTTCGTAGTCCGCGATCTGGGCGCGGCACAAGGCCAGGGCGTCCTCGCCGCTCGCCTGGCGACGATACCAATCCATGGTCAGGGTCACCGCCGCGGGCGCATCGATCCGGCTCTCGAAGCCCAGCACGCGTCGAGCCAGGCCGGCGTTGATCGCCAGAGCGCCGGCTTCCAGCGACCCCGGGTCGGGTTCATGACGCCAGGGCCGAGCGCCCCCAGCCTCGCCCCCCAGGGCCTCGACGCCCAACGTCGCCAGCTGTCCGACCGTGACGGCTTCGCCGCCCGGGCGGGGGCCGAAGTTGATGGCGCGCGGCATCGCCGGGTCGCGCGCCAGGGCCTGCAGATAGACCAGGTATCCGGCCACGCAGTCGAGCACGTGCTGCCAGGGGCGCGTCGCCTGCGGATGGCGCAGCACCACGGGTTCGCCGGCCCGTGCAGCGCGGACGATGTCGGCAACGATGCGGTCGGCCGAGAAGTCGCCACCGCCGATCACATTGCCGCCCCGCGCCGTGGCCAGCGGCACGCCGGCCGGGGCGAAATAGCTCCGGGCGAAGCTGGCGGCGACGATCTCGGTGGCGGCCTTGGAGGCGGAATAGGGGTCCTTGCCCCCCAGCGGATCGCTTTCGACAAAGGCGCGGCCCTCTTCAGCGTTGGCGTAGACCTTGTCCGAGGTGACCACCAGCACCGCCGCCAGGCCCGCCTGCGCCCGCAGCGCCTGCAGCAGGTGGACGGTTCCCATCACATTGCTGGCGAAGGTGGACACCGGATCGGCGATCGCCGTGCGCACGATCGGCTGGGCGGCCATGTGCAGGACGAGATCGAACGACCGCCCGGCCAGCGCCGCCTCGACGGCCGCCTCGTCACGCAGATCGACGATCAGCGAGGTGGTCAGCGCCTCGACCCCGGCCAGCTCGAACAGGCTCGGGGTCTGGTCTGGCGCGAGCGCCAGCCCGGTCACCTGCGCGCCCATCCCCGCCAGCCAGATCGCCGTCCAGGACCCCTTGAACCCGGTGTGCCCGGTCAAAAGGACGCGCTGGCCACGCCAGAACGCGGGATCTACCGCCGCCATGGCGCCTCGCCCGAAGCCCACAGCGCCTCGAGATTGTTCTTGTCGCGCAGGGTGTCCATGGCCGCCCAGAAGCCGTCGTGGCGAAAGGCGGCCAGTTCGCCGTCGTGGGCCAGCGCCTCCAGCGGCCCGGACTCGAAGATCGTCGCGTCGTCCTCGATCCGCGCCAGCACGCTGGGCTCCAGCACGAAGAAGCCGCCGTTGATCAGGCCGTTGTCGCCCGGCGGCTTTTCAATGAACCGCCGCACCCGCCCGTCCTCGATCTCCAGCGCGCCATAGCGGCCAGGCGGCGCGACGGCGGTGACCGTGGCTTGTTTGCCCTGCGCGCGATGGAAGGCGGCGAGCGCGGCCAGGTCGATGTCGGCCACCCCGTCGCCATAGGTCAGGAAGAACGGCTCGTCCGGGTCCAGATAGCGCGCCACGCGCTTGACCCGCCCGCCGGTCATGGTCGCCTCGCCGGTATCGACAAGGGTGACCCGCCAGGGCTCGTGATTGGTGGCGTGATACTCGGTCACCCCGCGCGCCAGGTCCACTGTCAGGTCGGCGTTGTGCAGCACATAGTTGGCGAAATATTCCTTCACCACATAGCCTTTGTAGCCCAGGCAGACGATGAAATCGTTGAAGCCGTAGTGCGCGTAGAGCTTCATGATGTGCCACAGGATCGGCCGCCCGCCGATCTCGATCATCGGTTTCGGCCGCAGATGCGATTCCTCGCTGATGCGCGTGCCTTTCCCGCCGGCCAGGATCACCGCCTTCATGCCACCACCCGCTTGAGGAAGCATTTCGGCCAATAAGTCACGCGGTCGCGCACCACGCCCTCGTTGAACGCGAACCCCGGCTCCTCCAGCACGAAGTCCGGCGCGCCATCCAGAAAATCCCG
>JANXXA010000179.1 GCA_025350885.1 Phenylobacterium sp. | reverse complement strand
AGCTTGACCTCGATGGGCTGAGGCACGGCGGTGAGGTCGCCGACGAGATCCTCCATCAACTGGGCCGTCTCGACCTGGAGGCCCGGCACCTGCGCCTGAACCTTTCCACGCACCTCGTCCATCACCACCTCGATCGGCCGGCGCCCGGCGCGTTTGAGGCGGATGAAGAAGTCGCCCTGGTTGGGCTCGGTCAGGCCGCCGCCGAGCTGACCGCCGGTACGCCGGGAATAGGTATCAACGTCCGGCGTCGCGCGGATGATGGTTTCGACCTGGCGCATCAGGCGGTCGGTCTCGGTCAAAGACATGCCGGGCGGCGCGACGTAGTCGAAGATGAACCCTCCCTCATCGATCTTGGGGATGAAGCCGGTGCCGACATTCATGAACGCCAGCACGCCTGTCGCGGCCAGCAGGACGACCGCCGACAGCGCCAGGATCGGGCGGCCCACGCACGCCTCCAGAGCCCGGCGATAGCGGCGCATGATCCGGCCGTTGGGGTCGAGCTCGGCGACATGGCCGCGCGCCTTGACCAGCTGTTCGACCATCACCGGCACCAGCCACCAGGCCACCAGGAAGGACACCGTCAGCGAGACCGCCATGGTGATCGACAGCGCCTTGAAGAACGCCCCGGTGACGCCCGTCAGAAAGGCCAGCGGCAGGAAGATGACGATCGTCGCCGAGGACGAGCCGATCAGCGGCCGAAGAAACTCGGCGACCGCCCCTTCGATGGTGGCGCGGCCCTTGTCCGTCGCCCCCGCCAATCGCCGCTCGATGTGCTCGATCATCACGATGGCGTCGTCGATGATCAGGCCGATGGCCGCGGCCATGCCGCCCAGCGTCATGATATTGAAGCTCTGACCCATCAGCTTCAGGATCAGGGCGGTTCCCGCCAGCACCGCCGGCACGGCGATCACCGCGGCCAGGGTGACCTTCCAGTCCCTCAGGAACACCAGCAGCACGAGAGCCGCGAGCCCCACGCCGATGATGATCGCGTTGCGCAGGGACGAGGCGGAATCGAGGATCAGCTCGCTCTGATCATACCAGGCCTTGACCTGCATGTCGGCGGGACCCTGGGCGCGCGCCTTCTGGAACGCCGCCTGCACCGCCTGGGCGATCTGCACCGTGTTTCCGCCGGGTTGCTGATAGACGTTGACCAACACCGCGTCGCGGCCGTCAGCGGTCACCCGGATCCACTGGGGTGCCGGCGCGGCCTTGACCTGGGCCACGTCGCGGACGCGAACCGCTATGCCATTGGTGGTCTTCACGACAACGCTCTCGATCTGGCGTGGATCGGTAAGGCGCGAGTCGGTGAGCACCAGCAGAAGCTTGCCTTGGTCCTCGATGCGGCCGGAAGCGGCGAGCACGTTGGCGCCGGCGATCGCCGTGGCGACGTCGTCCAGGGTCAGACCATAGGACCACAGCTTCGCCGGATCGGTCTCGATCCGATATTCCCCGGCCGCTCCGCCCTCCGACTTCACCCTCGCGACCCCGTCGATGGTCGAGAGAGTCGGGGCCAGCACGCGATCCGCGAAACGGCGCAGTTCCACCGGCGTCGCCCGCTGGGAGGTCAGGCTGTAGGCGGCGACCGGAAAGGTCGTCGGATCCATCCGCCGGACATTGAACGCCACACCGGGCGGCAGCGCGGTCTGCGCGCGACTGACCGCGGCCTCGACCCGTTGCAGGGCGAGGTCCATGTCCGAGCCCCAGGCAAA
This sequence comes from Phenylobacterium sp., assembly GCA_025350885.1. Taxonomy (GTDB): domain Bacteria; phylum Pseudomonadota; class Alphaproteobacteria; order Caulobacterales; family Caulobacteraceae; genus Phenylobacterium. The sequence goes on along the minus strand of JANXXA010000179.1, from coordinate 15,629 downwards.
ATTGATCGACATCTCGGCCGAGCCGCGACTGGTGGTCGATCGCAGGTTACGCACGCCGGGGACCGCGCGCACCGCCTGCTCGACAGGCCGGGTTATGATCACTTCCATCTGATCCGGTGGCCGGTCGCCGGCCTCGATGGCGATGGCGATGCGCGGAAAGAACACCGTTGGGAACAAGCTCACCGGCAGCAGGAAGGCGGAGCCGATGCCGGCGGCCACCAGCATCGCCAGGAGCGTCAGCAGCGATCGGCGACGCCGCGAGACCAGATGCACGAGACTCACTTGCCGCGGACCGTGATCGTCATGCCGTCCTGCAGTTCAAAGGCGCCTTCGACCGCAACCTGGGCGCCGGCGGGCGCCTGGCCGATGATCTCGATGTCCTTACCCTGGTTCAGGCCGACGCCGACGAAGACGCGATGGGCCTTGCCGCCCGAAATCAGAAAGATGTGCGGTCCGGTCTCGTCGAACACCACGGAGTCGCGGGGGACGACCTTTCCGACGTGTGTGCCGGTGACCACCTGTCCCTCCACCGCGGCCCCGATCGGCAGGGCGACGCCATTCAGTGGGACGATGGCGTCCAGCGTCTTGGTCAGCTGGTCGGCCGCTCTGCCGACCATGGCGATGCGCGAGACGACCGGAGGGCCCCCGAAAACCGGCTTCAGGGTGACGGCTTGGCCGACGGCGAACCTGCCGGAAGGTTCGAGGCCGAGTTTCACCATGGCCGCATCAGCGCGCGCCAGCACGACCAGGGGTGCATCCTGGGCCACATGGTCTCCGGCCGCGGCCGACACCACGGTGACCACACCGGCCTTGGGCGCGCGGACCACCTGCAACGCACGGCCGGAGCCCTGCTGTTTCTGTGCGTCAAGCATGGCCTGGGAATCGGCGACGGTCTTCTTCGCCGCCGTCAGCTGATCGGAGGCCGCCAGCCGCTCATCATAAAGGCGCTGCACGCGCGCCAGCTCCGTCCTGGCGAAGCCGGCGGCGTCCGACGCCTGCCGGTAGGCAAGTTCGGCGCCCGGAGCGTTGGCGATCTCCATCAGGGCCTGGCCGGCGCCGACGGTCTGGCCTGAGCGCACCAGCACCTGACTGATGATCGAGGCCTTGGGCGCCGCTACGGTGACGCTGCCGGCCGGGTCGGGCTGAACCACGCCGTAGACGGAAACCAAGTCTTCCAGCTGAAGGCTGCGGATCGGGGCCAGGGTGACCACCGCGGTCGGACTGACATCGGGGGCCGCGTCCGCGGCCTTCCCCCGGCGCAGCACGAAAAGCGCGACGAGTCCCGCCACAAGCACGACAGCAATCAGGATCAACAGCTGACGTTGGCGGCTCATGGCGTTGCTCTCGACTCGGCGGGTGGCAGGAAGAGCGCCGTCTCAAGACTGATCTCGGCGAGGCGCGCGGCGAGTTCCTTGTCATTGAGATCGGCGCGCCGCGACAGGGCGGTCTGGCTCAGGGTCAGATAGGTCTGGCTGTCGATGTCGCCGCGGTCGTAGGCGACGATCGCCGGACGCACCAGCGCCTCCAACCGCGGAACATCGGAGGCCAGCAGGGTCACGGCCTGAACGGCGCCGGCCCGTTCTCGCTCGGCGTTCCTGACATCGGCATCCGTCTGATCAAGCCTGGCCTGATACTCGGCCCGGAGCTGTTCGCGCGTGGCGTTCTCGACCTTCACCGCGCCCCGACCGCCATTGAAGATGGGCAGGGCGAAGGCGGCGCTGAGGCCCTGGGTGATGACCCCGGCCGTATCCCTGGTGGTCGCCAGACCCACGCTGCTGAGCGGGAATTGCGCCAGGACCGCCTTACGCACATTGGCGTCCTGGGCGCCATATGCCGACTTCAACGCGAGCAGATCAGGCCGGCGCTCAGGCAGGTTGGCGAGGGCCCGGCTGATGGCCGCGGCGTCATAGACCGTCACGGGCGGTGTGGCCATCAGCGGCAGGATCACATCGGCCCGCAGGCCCAACAGCGCGTTGAGGTCGCGGCGAGCCTTCTGCGCGTCGTGCTCGGCCGTGAGAAGTTGCGTCTGGACGTCGAGCTTGACGGTAAGGTCGGCGGCGGCGACCTGCAAGGTGACGTCGTGGTTGTCCAGCGCTCGGCTCGAGCGCCCCGAACGGTCGGCGGCCAGCGCCAGGACCTGCCGCAGAACCGCGGCGCGAGCCTCGGCGGCCATCGCGATTTCCGCCAGTTGTCGGGCCTGTTGGGCCACACTCCATTCCGACCACAAGAGGTTGAGGTCGGTTGCCTTGGCCGTGAACCGGGCGGCGTGAAGGATGTAGGTGTGCGCCAGCAGCCCCGCCAGGTCGAAGCTGGCGCCGAACGCGCGCGCGGTCTGGGTGTCGGGGCCGGCGATCGGCTTGTCCACCGAGGCCGTGATCTGCGGGTCGGGAAACAGGCCCGCGACGAATATCTGGGCGCCGCCGACCTTCGCCGCGCGGCGCTTTGCCTCGAGGTCGGGGTTGTTGAGCACCGCCAGGACGGCGATCTCCAGCGGGGTCAGTCCGTCGCGGCCGTCAATCTGGATGGCCTTGAGCGGCGCAAGCCGCAGGCGTGCGGGATCGACCGTCAGACGCTGGACCGAATCCCGCAGGTTGGGTCCGACCGCAAGCGGGCTGGGCCGATAGAGCGCACAGCCGCTCAGCCCCACCGCCGCGGCGGTCAGCAGCCCGAGGATCCGCCGCACCGCGGGGCGCGCCGCGGGGCGCGCCGGGCCCGGGTCGGCCGTTCGACGGGAGCCGGTCTGTCTCACTACCGCGCCTGACCCGGCCGGGTCATTTGCCGACGACAAGAATCTTGAAGCTGCCAGGGATGATCGACGGGCGTCCGCCCCCGGCGGGCCTGGGGCCATACTCGGCGGCGGGCAGATAGAGGCGACCGCTGCGCGGGTCCAGCGCGATGGTGCGGGCTCCGGTCTGAGTCAGCACGGTATCGACGATGCTGGCCTTGCCCCGGCCGACCGCGACAACCGACATCGTCCCCTCGCGGCCTGCCGGCACGAAGGCGGTGCGCGTCTTGGCGTCGAAGGCCACGCCGTCGGCGCCCTTGCCGGTCGGCAGAGTCGCCACGATCTTGCCGGTCGCCGCGGCCAGCACCACGGTCGATCCGTCGCAGGCGGCGATCAGCTGCTTGCCATCGGCGTCATAGGCCAGACCCGTCGGACCATCGCAGCCGGGCAACGGATAGCGCGCGATTATCTTGCGCCGGGCGATGTCCAGCACCGCGATCTCGTTTTTGTTTTCCACATTGACGAAAGCCCGGCCTGAGCCATCGACCACGGCGGCCTCGAGGTCCCCGCCGATGGCGATCGCACCGACCACCTTGTGCGCCTTGGGGTCGATCAGGGTCACGTCGCCGCCCACATGATCCATCACCAGGACAAGGCCGGAATGGGCATCGAACGCCGCGGCGTCAGGTCCGACGCCGGTCTTCACGCGGGCCACTTCAGCGCCGGTCCTGGCGTCAATGAATACCGCCGATGCCGACCCGCCCGTGGTCACCATGATCTCCGACCCGCCATTGACCGGCAGCGGATCGTGCAGCATCGGCCCGGGCGCCAGTCCCGGCGTCAGCGCCTTGGTGGCGCGATCCATCGCCAGCACCGAGCCGCCATGGGCCACCAGCACCCGGTTGTTGACAGTGTCGACCCGGACATAGTCCCAGCCGCCATCCGGCCCCGAAATCCGATCCAGGACGTGATAGCCGGAGCCCGCCGCCTGGACCGCGCCGCAGATCGTCAGGCTGGCCAGACCGACGGCGAAATGGGCCGCGAAGCGGGTGGGGAAGCGCGTGGCGGGCATGCGGTGGTTCTCCCAGGTTTCCGGAGCTTCTAGCGGCGACCGGCTGGCCGGCTGATGACAGCCAGATTGGCAAATCCCAATGTTTTCGGGGGTCCGTCAATCGAGTTTTGGAAACGTCACCCTGGCTTCCAGGCCCGGGGTTCGGCCGATCAGTCGCACATCGGCGCCGTGCAGCCTGGCGACGGCCGCGACCAGCGCCAGACCCAGCCCGCTGCCCGGCGTCGAGCGGCTGGCTTCCAGCCTGTAAAACCGGTCGAACACCCGTTCACGTTCACGGTCGGGAACGCCCGGCCCGTCGTCGATCACCGAGAGCGTCGATGCGCCCTCCACACGCGCGGCGATCACCCGCACCGCGGCGCCAACGCCGGCATGCCGCAGCGCGTTTTCCACCAGATTGACCAACATCTGGGTCAGCAGTTCCGGATCGCCGATCACCGGAACCGGACCCTGCGCTTCAAGCCGCAGGGTCTGGTGAGCGTCCTCTGCCGACGGCGCGAAGGCGTCGACCACCGTTGCGGCGATGGCTGCGAGGTCGCCGGGACGGAACGCCGCGCGCCGCGCCCCGCCCTCGATCTGCGCGATCCGCAACAAGCCCGCGAAGGTGTCCAGGATCCCGTCGAGGTCACTCAAGGCGCCCTCAAGCGCCTGGCCGCGGTCCGCGGGGGCCGCCTGCCCGGCTTCGAGCTTCTGGCGCAAGCGGGTCAGCGGCGTGCGCAGGTCGTGGGCGATGTCGCTCGATACCTGCTTCAGGCTCTCCATCAGCGCCGCGATCCGGTCGAGCATCCGGTTGAAGGTCAGGGCGAGGCGGTCGAGATCGTCGTTGGCGCCGCGCACCGGCACGCGCCGGGCGAGATCGCCGTCGATGATCGCCTCGGCGGTGCCGGAAATCGCCGCCAGCCTGCGGTGAACGCCCCGGCTGAGGGCGTAGCCGCCCACCGCGCCCAGCACGATCACCCCCAGGAACGCGCCGACGAAGCCCCGCAGCAGGGCGCCGTCCAGCGCCTCGATGCGTTCCTCCTCGTCGCCGACCAGCAGGCGATGGCCGTCTGGCAGCACGACGGTAAGCACGCGGATCGGTTCGCTTTCGCCCGCCCGCCCGCCGGCACGCCGCAGCACCGACCAGCCCGGCGCGGCCAGGCGTCCGGACAGCCGGCCCGCCAGCGGCTCGCCCGCTGCCCCCTGGACACCGTAGTCGATGGCGCCGGGCGTGCGGTCGCGCTCGCGCACCGCCTCGACGACGCCTTGCAGACCCTCCGACCGGTACTCCTGGACCATCGCCGCGGACTCCGCCCGGATCCGGGCGTCGAACTCGTCCGACAGGGCCCGGCGGATGGTCAGCAGTGTGATCGCGCCCAGCACCACGACGGCAAGCGCGAACACCGCGGTGTAGAGCGCCGCCAGTCGCAGGGCGGTGGAGCGGAACATCTCAGTCCGGCTCGCGCAGCACATAGCCGGCGCCCCGCACCGTGTGGATCAGTTCGTGGGCGTGGCCGCGATCCACCTTGCCGCGCAGCCGGCTCATATGGGTCTCGACGATGTTGGTCTTGGGGTCGAAGTGGAAGTCCCAGACGCTTTCCAGCAACATGGTGCGCGTCACCACCCGGCCGGCGTGGCGCAGCAGGTATTCCAGCAGCTGGAACTCGCGCGGCTGCAGTTCGATCCGGCGTCCGCCGCGGCTGACGGTTCGCTTGAGCAGATCGAGCTTCAGGTCGGCGACACTGAGTTCCGTCCGGATGTCCTGGGTCGGCGGCCGCCGCGCCAGAGCATTCACCCGTGCCAGCAGTTCGGCGAAGGCGAAGGGCTTGACCAGATAGTCGTCGGCGCCTGCCTCCAGGCCTTCCACGCGGTCGTCGATCCCGCCCAGGGCGGTGAGCAGCAGAACCGGGGTCTTGACGCGCGAGGCGCGGATGGTCCGCAGGATCGCCAGGCCGTCGATCTCCGGCAGCATGCGGTCCAGGACGATGACGTCATACGTCTCGCCCGCCGCCAGCATCAGACCGTCGCGGCCGGTCGCGGCCGAATCGACAGTGTGGCCGGCCTCCGACAGCGCCCGCTTCAGATAGGCGGCGGCTTCCTTGTCGTCCTCGACGATGAGCAGCTTCATGGCGTGAGCCTGCCTGCATCCCGCGCCGGCGGATAGGCCCGGCGGTGCGCCGGGCCCTGGCCTGTTCAGTCGGGATGGCGCCCTTCCGCCTTGTTCTCGAGAATCTTGCCGGTGCGCGCATCGACGCCGACTTCGAAGGTCTTGCCCTGGCTCTTGATGTCGAAGGACCACCGCAGGCCGCTGCCGCCGGCTTCTTTTTCCAGTTCCCGGTCCGTCACCTCGCCTGGATGGGCCTTGAGCGCGATCTTCTGCGCCTGCTCCAGACCGACTTTCGCCATCGGCGCGAGCTTCTGGCCGGAATAGGAACCGGGGGTGGCCGCCTGGGCCGCGGCGCCGGCCATGGCAAAGACCAGGGCGCAGGTTGCGAGGATGCGTTTCATGATTTTCTCCGTTGGCAGCCCGCCAGCCGCGCCACATTGGACCCGGCTACCTTCGGCGGACATTGCGCGGCGATTACCATTGCTCAATCGACGGTCGGTTCCGGTAGCAGTTCCGTCCGGCCCGGCATCCTCAGCAGCACCGACCAGGCCGCCAGCGCCCATGCGCCGCCCAGGCACCAGCCGGCCAGCACGTCGCTCGGCCAATGCACGCCGAGATAGACCCGGCTGACGCCGATCGCCAGCACCAGCAGCATGGCCAGGACATAGACCATCGCCTTGGTCGCGCGGTTGGGCTCGAGGCTGGCGATCAGCATGGCCAGCGTCAGAAAGGTCGCTGCCGAGAGGGTGGAGTGACCGCTGGGGAAGCTGCCCGAATAGACGTAGCTGCCGTGCGGCACCAGGTCCGGGCGCGGGCGGTGGTAGAGCATCTTCAGGCCTTCGCTGGAAACGTCGGCTAGCAGCACGGTGGCGGCCAGCACCAGGGCGTGGCCTCGGCGCCCGTGCATCAGAAACGCCAGGATCCCGACCACGGTGACCAGCACCATGACCGTCACGCCGCCCAGCGCGGTAACGTCGCGCATGGCCTCCTCGAAGGATCGCGAGCCCAGCGGATCGGCGGGGTTGGCCGGATTGCGCAGCGCCAGCAGGATGTGCCGGTCGAGCGCCAGGGTGTCGCCCTCGCCCATTTCGCTGGCAAGATTGAAGAATCCCCAGATCGCCCCGCTGACGCCGATCACCAGGATCAGGGCGCGGCTTTCGATCCGACGGATGAGTTTCAGCATGGCGGCTCCCGACGGCGCGTTTCGGGAAACTAACGCCTAAGCGGCGCTTTGGGGACCACCGGCCGTCGGTAGACTGCGCATCGAGCGATCCACCGCGGCCTGGGCCGCGTCACGGCTGGCGTCGGCGCCGTTGGCCAGGGTCACGCCGTCGAGATCGTAGACGCACCAGCGCCAGCCGGTTTCGCTTTGGCTCAGCGAATAGGCCAAGGATAGTTCCTGCATCGACGCGCTCCCGAAATCCACGAGGTCCCAATTCGCCACCGCGAAAGGAGTTGCGTGGCCCCGCAGCAAAAGCCGTGCCTTGCCGCGGGCGCCCGGGAATCAGGCTCAATCCGCCCGATCAAGCAGCTCCGCGCCCGCATCTCGCAGATTGGCGCAGCCGGTGAGGATCATCGCCACCGCCAGTTCCGCGCGCAGGGTCGCCAGCATCCTGGCGATCTTCGCTTCGCCGCCCGCGCCCAGCGCATAGGCCCAGGCGCGGCCGATGAAGCAGGCCCTGGCCCCCAGCGCCAGCGCCTTCAGCACGTCGAGGCCCGAGCGGATGCCGCCATCCATATAGACCTCCAGATCCGAGCCTACCGCCTGGGCGATGGCCGGCAGGGCGGAGATCGAGGATCGCACGCCGTCCAGCTGGCGACCGCCATGGTTGGAGACGATCAGCCCTTGCGCGCCGGCGCGCACCGCGTCCCTGGCGTCCTCGACGTCCAGCACGCCCTTGACCACAATCGGGCCGTCCCAGACCTCGCGCACCCAGTCCAGATCCTTCCAGGTCACCGAGCGATCGAAGTTGCGGGCGATCCAGGACAGGTAGTCGGTGACCCGCCGGCTGTCGGTCACCACCGACGCCACCGAGCCAAGAGTATGCGGCCGGCCCCGAACCCAGACATCCCACATCCAGGCCGGATGGGTGATCCCGTCCCAGGCAGTGTTCAGCGCGCCGGACAGGCCGCTCGATCCGGTGAAGCCGGAGCGGATATCGCGATAGCGGCTGCCCGGCGTCGGCAGATCGACGGTGAACGCCAGGACCGGGCAGCCGGCCGCCTTGGCCCTGGCCAGCAGCTCACGCATGAAGCCCCGGTCTTTCAGCACGTAGAGCTGGAACCAGGGCGGGGTCCCGGCGGCGGCCACCTCCTCGATCGGGCAGACGCTGACGCTGGATAGACAGAAGGGAATACCGGCGGCGGCGGCGGCGCGAGCCGCCTGCACTTCGCCGCGCCGGGCGTTCATCCCGGCCATGCCAACGGGCGCGAGGCCCACCGGCATCTCGAAGGTCTGCCCCAGGCTCTCGACGCGCATGTCGAGCCTGGACATGTCGCGCATCACCCGCTGGCGGAGCGCGATGGCCTCGATGTCGGCGACGTTGCGCGCCAGTGTCGTCTCGGCGTAGGAGCCGCCGTCGATGTATTCGAAGAAGATGTTCGGCAACCGTCGTCGCGCCAGCTCCCGATAGTCCGACACCGACGCCGTGCGCATGGTTTCTCCCCGCCGTTCCCCGCGAAGTTGGACCCGCAAGCGGGCGCCGACGCAAGCCTCAGGCGGAAACGGCGGCCGGCGTGGTCGCGACGGTCTGGTCCGGCGGCCCCATGACGATCCACACCTGATGGGCGCGCGCCAGGAGCTCGCCGTCGGCGCCGAAGAGCGCCACGCCGGCGGTTTCCTTGCGGCCCTCGCGCGCCAGCGGCCAGGCCATGATGATGCAGTCCTCGCCCGCGCGGGGCTGGCGCAGCACCTCCGCGGTCATGGTGCCCAGCAGAGCGCCGTGACGGCCTTCCCGGGCCACCCAGGCGAAAAAGCCGGGGCAATCCAGGGCCGCCCAGACAATCTCGGTCGGAACCAGGCCATCGGGGCCGGCGAAGTCGGGATGGGGGGTCCAAACGCAGGCGACGTGGCCGGCCGGCGCACCCTCGATCTGTCCGGCGAAGACCCGCAGGCCGTCGCCCTCCGTACGCTCGCTGCCGCAGGTGAAGCAGATCGGATGGATGCGCTCAGTCAAGCCAGGGCATCGGGCGCCGGCATCGCGCGCCGCCCGCAGGGTTGGTGGCTCGGGGAAGGGCGGCAGGCTCACACCATCGGCGGCGACGCCCGTGCCGATCAACGCCCCGTCGGCCTGCGCGGTCATCTGACAGACGCCGTCGCGAACACCCAGGTTCAGCTGCTCATCCAGCGGCGGACGGGCGCGCAGCACCGACGTCGCCGCCCCGGCGATGTCCTTTGCCAGAACGCCGCAGACATAGCCGCCGTTGCCGGAGGTGGGAGGCCCGCAAAACTGCTGGGCGATAACGAACTTGGACAAGGGGCAATCGCTCTTGAAAAATCGAGACTGAATCAATGATCGAAGCTTTTCCACCGATCCGTTAAGTCGCGGAAGCTCAAAATCGCCGGTGCGGCGTTGGAGCCGGCGAGCCCGCGCGCTAACCTGCGGTCAGACCGTCGGCGGCGGATTCGACCGGCCGACGAATTTTAGGAGATTACGGTGAGCGAGCGGATGGAACGGCCCTGGGCCCTGATGCGCCACCACGCCGGCTGGGCCGACGTCTTCCATATCGAGACCGAGAGCGCCGACTCGATCTCGGGTTTCTATCCTGACCGTGAGACGGTGGGGCCGGCGGTGACCTATTCCACGCGCGCCGTGCTGGCCCGCTTTCCGACGCTTGAGGCCGCCCGCGCCGCCCGCGAAGGCGCTGTCGCCGAGTGGCGCAAGCACGACGCTGGCGTCCGCGACGCCGAGGTGATCCTGCGTCAAGCCGAAAAAGCCCGCGAGGACGCCTGGCTGAAGTGCCTGCGCGACGCCGCCGAGGGCTGACCTGCGTCAGTCCGGCGTCAACGGGGTCGCGGAGGCGCCGCGACCTTCACGGGAACGCCGTTCTGGGCGCCTTGCGCGATCAACGCGCCACAGTTGGCGTCCTTGGCCAGGCCGGCATCGACAAACGGCAGGATCGCCGCCAGCGGGCTGAGCACGGTGGCCAGCCCCAGCGCGATGCCGCCTTGGAGGATGGCCCCGCCCTTTTCCAGGCCCAACCTTGGATGCAGGATCGGGCCGCTGAAGGTGATCGGCACATTCAGGCGCACGAGGTTGAATTTCTTCGGGTGGCCCTGGACCCGAAGCTGAAGGGTTTCTGTGTCGAGGTTGACCGTTCCGTTCCCGCTGATCAGGACGGGGCCGGTGTCGATGATCAGGCGATCGGCATTGAGCACGCCGCTGACAGCCTTGAAATGGGCGACTCCGCAGCGGATCTGGGTCGTCGACTGGTTCTTGGCGAACAGCAGCCCCAGGCCCTTGATCACGTCGACGCCGGCGAGCTCGGCCAGGGACTGACGGATCTCGCCGCCGGGTACGACGACGGCGACCTCGCCATAGGCGTCGGCCATGGCGTCATGCACGGAATCGCCGGTCCCGTGCAGTTTCGCGCGGCCCGTCAGGGCGCCGGCGAAGGGAATCGACCCCTGGAACTTCACCGGCAGCAGGTTTTCCAGGCGGGCGTTCGACAGCCGCAGATCGAGGTCGGTGACGGCGTCCCGCTGGCGGGCGTTCAGCTGAACGTAGCCGGTGATCTTGCCTTGCGGCAGGTCAAGCTCGAGCGGCTCGGCGCGCAGCAGGCCAGCATCGAGCTTGACCCGCACCGAGGCTGCCCGCAGATGGATCGGCGCCTCGGTGATCGACGCGGCCTTGAAGGTCACGTCGGCATCCAGGTTGCGGATGCGCTGAAAGTTCAAGGTGGCGTCCGGGAAGATCTTCGCCTGGGCCTGCATCTTCTGGGCGACGGCGATCTGCGAGGGGGAGGCGACCTTGCCGTGTCGGCGCGCGCCGCCGAACAGCGCGCCAAGGTCGGGAAACACCAGCGCCTTCGAGTGCAACTCGGCGGTGAGGAACGGCCGCACGCCTCCGGTCTTCACGGACAATGAACCCCCAAGATCGCTGCTGCCCACCCGGCCGCCAATCCTGTCGAACCGCCACAGATGGACGTCGCGCGACAGTCGGCCGGTAAGCGCATAGGGCGGGGTGTTCGGCATCGGCACCCCGGTCAGGCCATAGAGCTCCGAAAGGTCCGGACCGCGTGCGGCGATGTCCATGTGGAACTGGGCAAGGTCGAAGGGTTTCGGCACCGCGCCCCTGGCGGTGACGTAGGTCTCCCCGGCATGGATGTCGGCGCTGAAAGGGTAGGGCCTTTTCCGGTCGATATTGATCAGCGGCCCGCCGGTCACCTTGAGGTCGAAGGGCTCGGCGTTGATCACCCCCTTGCCACTCATCCGGAAACCCTTGTCCGCTTCGCCCAGCCGTTCCTTGGCGTCGAGCGTTCCGGAAAAGTTGAGCTTTCGCGACTCGTCACGGAAGTCGAGCACGCCGCCGTCGATGATGAACCTGCGGATCGGCGGCAGGCGCAGTGGCTGGTCGCGTTGCCTGCCGTCGGAAAAGTCCCACGTCGCGCGGCCGTTCGCATCGCGATAGAGCGCCAGGCGCGGCCGGTCGAATTCCAACAACAGGAGATCCAGCCGGCCGGAGAACAACGCCGCCAGCCGTATCTGCACGGCTATCCGATCGATGTCACCGAAGCCGGCCTTGCCAGCCCAGGCTGGGTTGGCGATGTGGACACCTTCGAGGGTCGCGCTGGGCTGCCAGGACCACGGATGGACCCGCAGGTTGCCGGTGATCGTTACCTGGCGGTGCATCCGCGCCGACATGATCGAGGCGACCGGCCCGCGAAACCAGTTCCAGTCCCAAAACGCGAACAGGATCGCGGTGATCAGGGCAACCACGGCCACGGCGCCGCCACTCCAGGCCAGGGCCTTGCGGCTGCGCGGTCTAGTGGTCGTTTCGGCGGTCAAGGGGATGGGCTCCGGGGCGCTTGGCGGCAGGCGCGCGCAGCCTAACGCGTGAGCGCGCGTTTGGCGCCGCTAGTGGCTGACGCCGCGACCGGTGACGGCGGCCAGCGCCGTGACGACGAGGATCCGCAGGTCGAACGCCAGGGACATCCGTTCCAGATAGTCGCGGTCAAGTCGCGCCTTCTCGGGGACCGGCAGATCGTCGCGGCCGTTGATCTGCGCCCAACCGGTGAGGCCGGGTCGCAGCGCATCGACACCGGCCTGGGTGCGCAGCGCCACAAGATCGTGTTGATTGAACAGCGCCGGCCGTGGACCTACCAGACTCATGTCGCCCTTCAGCACGCTCCACAGCTGCGGCAGCTCATCGAGGCTCGTGCGGCGCAGAAAGCCGCCGAGCGGCGTCACCCATCGGTCCGGCTCCGCCAGCAGGTGGGTCGCCACGTCCGGCGCGCCCAGACGCATAGTGCGGAACTTGGGCATTGGGAATAGGTGGTTGCGCCGCCCCACCCGCTGCGACCAGTGCAGGGCCGGACCCGGGCTTTCCAGCCTCACCGCGACGGCAAGTCCCAGCATCGGCAGCGACAGCAGGACGAGGCCCGCAAAACCCCCCAGGATGTCCAACGCCCGCTTCAAGACCGCCCCGCCCCCGTCCGCCGCCTATGATGTGGCGCGACGGTTGTAGGCGCAGCCCTATGCGGGCGCCAGTTCAGGCGCTCTTGGGCGAAGTCGGCTTCCTCATCTTCGGCGCGGCTTCGACCGCCGGGGCCTCGATGGTCTCAGGCGTTGCGGCCTGAAGCACGGCCACGGGCTCGGTCAGGGTCACGGCTTCGAGCACGGGTTCCGGCGCGGCTGCGACGATGGCTTCGACCGCCGGCTCGAAACTCACCTCGATCGCGTCGGCGATCAGCTCAGGCGTCGCTTCGACGACGGCGTCGACCGTCTCCGGGTCTGCGAACATGGCCTCCAGGTTCGCCGGCCGAGCCCAGCGGGTCATCCACCACCAGGCCGCGCCCGTGGCGGCAGCGCCGGCGAACAGACCCCAGAGCGGCGAGGCCAGGCCGATGGGCACGGCAAGCATGGTTTGCGGCTTCACGACGGGCATGGTTTCGGGAAGAAGCGACATGAAGGTCTCCTTGGATTGTGCGTCGCAACATATCACGTCGCGCAATCTCGCAAGTGCGAAACGTCTGTGAACCAGATGATTTTCGCCGGGCGCCTCGGCCGTGGGCGCCTGCTCAGAGGGAATAGACGCGCGCCTCACCCCGCTCGCCCAGCGTCGCCGCCGTCCAGCCGCAGATCGACTCAAGCGGGGCGGCCATCTCGGCTGGCGCGCCGATCAGCACCAGGGCGCAACCGTTCATCCTTGAGGGATCGGTCAGCGGCCGCATCCGCGTCTCGGCCACCAGGGCGGTGGCTCGAACCTCGTCCTCAAGGTCGCGCAGGAAGGCGTCGAAGGTCTCCAGATCCTTCAGCGGCAGCCAGACAAGGGCCGCAGCGTCACGGTTGCCGTGGCGCACGCTGGCAAGGGTTTCGACGATCCGCCGATAGTCATCGGCCAGCTCGAACGGGGGATCGATCAGCACCAGAACCCGGCCCTCCGCCGGCGTCTGCGCCACGGCGGCCTCATAGCCATCGGCGCACAGCGTGCGGACGTTCCGTTTCGGCTTCATCAGGTCGCGCAGGGCCGCGTGCTCGTCGGGGCGCAGCTCACAGGCCAGGTAGCTGTCGCCGACCCGCAAAGCCTGGGCGATCAGCCAGGGGGAGCCGGGATAGCGCCGGACCGCGCCGCCGCCGTTCAGCGTCTTGACCGCCGAAGCCAGGGTCGCGAATTCCGCCGGCGCGTCGGCCGCGGCCATCAGCCGGACAATCCCCGCCTGCGCCTCTCCGGACTTGCGCGCCTCCGGGCCCGTCAGATCGTACACCCCACGCCCGGCATGAGTGTCGATCACGCTCAGTGGACCCGGCCGGGCCATCAACCACGCCATGATCTCTGTCAGGGCCGCGTGTTTCACCAGATCGGCGAAGTTCCCGGCGTGGAAGGCGTGGCGATAGTTCAACGGCGTGGCCTTTCAGGAACCGTGCTGGCGCATACCACGTTGCCGAACCTTGAGTGGGGCGAACCTTGGGCGGAGCGCGCGTGGCCAGAGACCTGCAGGACAATTCTGTTCCCATCAGGGACCTAAAGGCCGCCGACCTCTCCTACGTCAGCGACCATGATCCCGGCATTGGCCGCCACCGAACGGGAACAGGATTCACCTACCGGGATTCCGGCGGCCGGACGATCACAGGCGAGTCGCGTCTTGAGCGCATCCGCCGGCTCGCCATTCCGCCAGCCTGGACTGACGTGTGGATCGCGGAGACCGAGTGCGGCCATATCCAAGCCACCGGTCGTGACGTCAGGGGCCGCAAGCAGTACCTCTATCACGAGCGCTGGACGCAGGTGCGCGACCACGGAAAATTCAAACGGGTGATCGGCTTCGGGCGCGCCTTGCCGAAACTGCGCGCGCGGGTCGAACACGACCTCAACCGCCGCGGGCTGCCGCGAGAGAAGGTGCTGGCCGCCGTCATCCGGGTGATGGAGATGACGCTGATCCGTGTCGGTAACGAAGCCTACGCCAAGGCGAACAAAAGTTATGGCTTGACCACACTGCGCAGCCGGCACGCCAAGGTCGGCGTCGAGCGCGCCGTGTTCGAATTCCGTGGCAAAAGCGGCAAGACGCACGCGACCGGATTCCGCGACCGCCGCCTCGCCCGGGTGGTCAAGACCTGCCAGGAATTGCCCGGTCAGCGGTTGTTCCAGTACTTGGACGAGGACGGCCAAAGGCATTCGGTGGAATCCGCCGACGTGAACGCATACCTGCGCGAGGCGATGGGCGACGCCGTTTCAGCGAAGGATTTCCGCACCTGGGCCGGCACGGTGGCGGCCGCGCGAGCGCTCGCGCAATACCCAGCCTGCGACTCTGCGAGCGAGATAAAACGCAACCTCAACACCTGCGTCAAGGCGGTGGCTGGCGTGCTGGGCAACACCGCGGCGGTCGCCCGCTCAGCCTATATCCACCCCGCCGTCGTCGCGGCGTTCGAGAATGGAGACCTGCCTCTCAAGGCCACGGCCGACGGCCGCACGTTTGAACTGGCGGTGTTGCGGTTCCTGGAATCCGTGCGCGACGAACCGGCCGGATAGGCGCGGGGGCCTGCCTCCCGATGGCTTTGCACGGGGGCGGCCGGCCAGACTTCCTTGCCGTACGCCCGTCCCTTGCCTTCATGGCCCTCAGTTCCCGAAAATCCACCCTGGGGTCAGCGTGGACAGTTGCACGCCGACCAGGATCATCTG
This sequence comes from Phenylobacterium sp., assembly GCA_025350885.1. Lineage (GTDB taxonomy): Bacteria > Pseudomonadota > Alphaproteobacteria > Caulobacterales > Caulobacteraceae > Phenylobacterium. The sequence continues at coordinate 414 of JANXXA010000179.1, read as the reverse complement.
GTTGCCGCCGCCCATGTCGAGCACGGTGTCCGCGCCCACCTGGCTCACGGTGTAGGTGGTGCCGGGGTCGAGCTCGACGCGGTCGCCCTCGGCCACGCTGAAGTCCATCACCTTGTCGATGCCGGCGTCCTGGCTGTCGTGGAACAGGTCCGCGCCGGAGCCGCCGGAGATGGTGTCGTTCCCCCGATCGCCGGAGACGTAGTCGTTGCCCGCGCCGCCGGACACGCTGTCGTCGCCCTGGCCGCCGCGCACCTGGTCGTTTCCGTCGCCGCCGTCGCAAGTGTCGTTGCCCAGGTTGCCCCAGACGATGTCGTCGCCGGCGTCGCCGAACAGCTGGTCGCTGTCCTTGCCACCCACCACGATGTCATCGCCGGCGCCGCCGTGCTCGAGATCGTTTCCCTGGTTGCCCTGGAG
>JANXXA010000154.1 GCA_025350885.1 Phenylobacterium sp. | reverse complement strand
CGCTTGACGGCGATGCTTTGGTCCATTTCCCCGAGCTTTTCATCCACTGCCTCTCGCAGCCTCGACACGTACGGCGGTGGCTGGGAAACCGTGGTGACGAAGCGTGCGAGATCGGACATTTGCTGCCGGGCGCGCGCCTTGGCCGTGTCGTAGGGAGCCAGGTAGATTTCATTGCCGGTCAGAAGATAACCGCGCTGGCTGGACTCCGCCGTCCGCAACGCGTCGCGCAGTTCAACCGCGGCGATGCGGGTGTCTCGCTGCAACGCCGTCTCCTGGAGAAGGGTGTTGGACCTTTCGCCAAGCAAAACCGTCATCCCCACAATAGCGAAGAGCGCCAGAAAGCCGATGACCAGGCCTCCGGCGACACCCAAGGCTAGTCGAGTGGTTGCCATTTTCGTGGTCTATTGATGCTTGGCGTTCGGACGTCGCACCCCGCGCCCTGAGGAACTTTATAAAGGCAGAAGGGCCGCTCTCTGGCAACGCTCCGCCCTTCTAACGCTGGGGTCGCACCGGCCAGTAAGGGGGTGCCGTCTAGGCGTGCGAAATGGCTCGTCAGAAAAAACCCAAGACCCGTTTCGCTGGTTCGACTCCTCGCCGAAGGTGATCCGGCTGGTTGTCATGATGTACGTTCGTTACCCGCTGTCGTTGCGCAACGTCGAAGACCTTCTATTCGAGCGTGGCATCGATATCTGCCACGAAACGGTGCGGTTTTGGTGGAACCGGTTCGGGCCGATGTTCGCGGCTGAGATCTGCAAGAAGCGGGTCGATAGGATCCAGCCGAAGCGGCTCGCGCGGTGGTGGCTCAACAGGCCGACCGCCAACGCCAAGAACCTGCACCGTCCGATGCCGTCTCGAGAGACGCTCGAGAACGCCCTCACCTGGCGCGAAGAACGTACTGTTTCGCAGGCTCTGACCCTGCAATACGACAAGGTGCTGTTCATTCTCCACCCGACCGAGGAGGCCCAGGAGGCGATCGCTTGCGAGGGCACTGTCAAGGCAACGAAGTAGAGCGAATTTTTCGCAGATTTTTGGTCCCAAAAGTGGTCAAAAACTTCATGGAAAACAGTGCGAGGCGATCGCGGGATGGCGGTCAAAAGCAAGTATTCGGCGTTGCCTTGACAGAGCCCGCTGGGATCGTGGTCAGAGGCCCCGGTGATTAATCCCGGGCCCAAGACTTGAAGAAGCTTCGGCCGCTCCGGCTGTTTCACGTCGCGAGGGGTGTTTTTCTCGGCGCCAGTTTAAGCTGCCATGGTGCACTCGGGCATCGGTTAGTTACCAAACGCAAAGCTTGGCCATTCGATCCTTCGGCTGCGCTGCTCGCTCATCATGACGCGCCGTCGGCATTGGAAGGTTCCTAAGGCTGCCACTGTGAGGGACGGAAGAGGGTCGCGGCCTTCGGTTTCGGCAACCACGCGGCTGCGCTGCAGAACCGCAGTTGAACCGACCAGCTACGACTTTGGCGCGGCCGCGGCCTGCTTTTTCGCCTTGGTCTTCGTCATGTGGTGACCCACCGCGCCGCCCAGCACCGCGCCAGCAACGCGGTGATGCTTCGGCGCCACCGCGGCCCCGACAACGCCGCCGGCGATATGCCCCTGAGCGAACGCGGCCGATGCGCTGAGCCCAAGGCTGGCAGCTACGAGGACCGGGATCATCATTTTCGACATGGAAACCTCCGTTTGATGCCGCCCCTGCGGCCATTCTGGTTACGAAACGCGCCTAGACAGGAGGATCCTGCTAGGCGGCGCGCGCCAACGGCGCCTCAAGGGTCCGTAGCTGAGCGAGAATGTCGCCCATGGCGTCGCTCGGAAGGACGTCGTCATTCTTGAATGATCCCTCCGCGAGGATCAGGGCGATGCGATCGCGTGCCCGGCTGACTCGGCTCTTCACCGTTCCCACTACCGTGCCCGTCATCTGGGCCACTTCCTCGTAGGAAAAGCCGCCGGCGCCAATCAGGATCAGCGCTTCACGTTGGTCGTCGGGCAGTTTCTGGAGTGCTCGACGAAGTTCGTCGAGTTCGATAGCCGCTATGGGATTGCTCACTGCGATCAATGTCCTCTCAGCCATCTCCGGGTCGAGCTGGCTGTTCCTCCAGGACCGGCGCTTATCCGACAAGAAGCCGTTCCGAAGGATCATGAAAACCCAGGCCTTCATGTTCGTACCCGGCGTGAAACTCGCGTGGCCCGTCCAAGCCCTCAGAAGGGCGTCCTGCACCAGATCGTCGCCCATTGTCGCATCGCCACACATAGATCGCGCGAAGGCGCGCATCTGCGGAATGAGGACCGTAAGGTCGGCGCGAAAGGCTTCGCCCGCTTCGGATTGGGAGGTCATCGTCCGCCGCCTTTGAGCTGCAGGGC
>JANXXA010000140.1 GCA_025350885.1 Phenylobacterium sp. | reverse complement strand
GGTCGGGCTGATGAGCCTGAAGACCCTGGCCATGTACGGGGCCGGCCGGCTGTTCGGCCACCCGCATCGCACGGCGATGAGCACCGCTGTCGCCCTGGCCCAGGGGGGTGAGTTCGCCTTTGTGCTGCTGAGCTTCGTGCTGGGCGCGCGGGTGATGGACGCCGAGCTCGCCCACCTGCTGACCGCCGTGGTGGCGGTTTCCATGGCCCTGACGCCGCTGGTCTCGGCGGCCTATGACCGGCTGGTGCTGAGCCGCCCGCAGGTGCGCGACGAGCCCGAGCGCCTGGCCTTCGACGAGGGTGATCCGGACGTGATCGTCGCCGGCTTCGGCCGTTTCGGCCAGATTGCCGCGCGTCTGCTGATGGCCAACAACTTCAAGGTCGTGCTGCTGGACTCCTCGATCGAGCAGATCGACCTGATCCGCCGCTTCGGCTGGCGGGTGCACTATGGCGACGCCAGCCGCATCGACCTGTTACGCACCGCCGGCGCCGAAAAGGCCAAGCTGTTGCTGGTGGCGATCGACGACCGCGACAAGGCCGTGGAGATGGTCGCGGCCGCGCGGGCTGCCTTCCCCGACCTGACCATATTCGCCCGCGCATTCGACCGGCGCCACGCCTATGAGCTGATGAAGACCCCGGGGGTTTCGGTGGAGCGCGAGACGCTGGAGAGCGCCATCAACTTCGCCCGCCGCGCGCTGTTGAAGCTTGGCCTCTCGGAACGCCGCGCGACCCGCGCCGCCGGCCTGTTCCGCGAACAGGACCTGGCGATCTTCACCCAGCTGGCCCCCATCGCCGGCGAAGAGGACCGCTATGTCCTGGCCGTGCGCGACAGCCGCGACACCACCGAGCGGGTGCTGCGCGCCGAGATGAGCCGCATCGCCGCCGAGGAAGATCTGGAGGACGCCCCGCAGCTGGCCGATCCCGACGCGGTGGAGCCGGCCGGCGAGCGGGTGTAGAAAATCCGCCCATGAGCCAAGCCCCGACCCTGCCCGACCACATCGCGCCGGTCTCCTTCACCGGCTTCAGCCGCGACTTTCCAGGCTTCACCCAGGCGCTCGGCGGCTCCTTCGCCCGCTATGGCTTCGCGGTGATCGCCGACCACGGCATCCCCCAGCAACGGATTGACGCCGCGCTGGCCGCAGCCAGGGCGTTCTTCGCCCTGCCCGAGGCGGTAAAGCTGGCCTACAGGCTGCCGGTCGGCGGCCAGCGCGGCTTCACCCCCTTTGGCGTCGAGACCGCCAAGGGCGAGGCCCACCACGACCTGAAGGAATTCTGGCACGTCGGCCGCGACCTGCCGCCGGACCACCCGTACCGCGGTCACATGGCCGACAATGTCTGGCCGGACGCGCAGGTCGCCGAGTTCCACGCCACCGTCGGCTGGCTCTATGGCGCGCTGGACGCCATGGGGCTGAAGGTGCTGGAGGCGGTCGCCGACTACCTCGGCCTCGACCGGCATTTCTTCGAGCCGACCGTCGATTTCGGCAACTCGATCCTGCGGCTGCTGCACTACCCGCCTGTAGCGGTGGACGGCCCGCATATCCGCGCCGCGGCGCATGAGGACATCAACGTCATCACCCTGCTGCTCGGGGCCGAGGAGGCCGGGCTGGAGGTCAAAGATCACGACGGCCGCTGGATCGCGGTCAATCCGCCGCCCGGCGCGCTGGTCTGCAACATCGGCGACATGCTGCAGCGGCTGACCAACCACCGGCTGCCGTCCACCACCCATCGGGTGGTCAACCCGGCGCCGGAGCGGCGCGGCTTTGCCCGTTACTCCACGCCGTTCTTCCTGCACTTCAATTCGGACTACGAGATCAGGACCCTGCCGGCCTGCATCGACGCGCGGCATCCCGACCGCGACCCGACCCCGATCACCGCCGACGCCTTCCTGCAGGAACGCCTGCGCGAGATCAGGCTCGCCTGACGGATCAGTGCGAGATCCGCAGGTTCGAGATCGAGCCGGCGATGGCGTCGAACGCCGCGCCCAGGGTGGAAACATCGGTGACGTCGTAGAAATCCGTTGGGTGGCTGGCGCATCCCTGCAGCAGCGCCGATGAGCCGGAGGTCACCTCCACCCGGACCGTATAGATCTGGATGTTGCGGGCCTTCATGTTGTTGCACAGCTGGGTCAGCCGCGCGTCCATCGCCGCGGTCCGCTGGGTGTTGCTGGAGCTCTCGGTCGCGCCGGTCAAGAGGTGTTGCCAGATGTAGCCCAGCCCGTCGTACATCGACTTGTTGAGGTTGCTGGACCCCGGCGCGGTGAAGGTGTTCTCGCCGTCGGTCATGACGATGACCACCTTCTTCAGGTGCGGGGTGGCATAGGGCGATCCGTCGGCGAAGGGGCCCTGGGGCGACAGGGTGTGCCAACCCCAGATCAGCCCGATGGGGATATTGGTCTCGCCGACCGCGTTCATGCCATCGATGGCGGTCTTGACGGCGTTGGCGTCGGTGGTCAGGCGCATCAGCGGCTGCAGGCCGCAGCCGGCGTTGGGACCATAGCCGTAGCCGCTGGCGAAGGATCCGCCGCGCACGGTGGCGCCCACGGCGTATTTGCTGTGCGCCTGCTCCAGCTGCTTCCAGCCGCTGCCAGTCGTGTCGGCGAGGTAGCTGTTGTAGTAGGTGTTGGAGGTCTTGGAGCCGGGCTCGTCGGGCCAGAAATAGGGCACATACATCGTCGCCGGCGTTCCGGGGTTCGGCGCGTCCTCCTGGATGTCATAGGGCGCGGGCCGGGCCTCGACACAACCGGCCCAGGACTGGTTGATGTTGCGCATCATGGTCAGCCGGTCGGTCTGCACGTCGAAGGTGTCGAACGCCACGCCGGCCGCCGCACGGGCCTTGCCCTGCGGGTCGATCCAGGCGGGAATGGCCGGACCCGTATGGCTGACCGTATTGTAGTTGGTTCCGCTGAGCGCGGTGGTCGCCTGCACCCGCACGGTCTGTGAGAAGGGCACCAGGGCGATCTTCAGCGGATAGGGGTCTGAGCTGCGGGCCGCGGCCACCACCAGCTTGTCGATCAGGATCTTCGCCTGGGTCTTCAGGGTAGCGATCTTGGTGCCGGACATCGAGCCAGTGTTGTCGAGCACCAGGGCCACCTCCAGCCGGTCCAGCGACCGCTGCACCTCGGCGTTGACCGTCACCGGCGTATGCGTGAACTCGGCGGGGGCGAAGGCCGGCAGGTCCACCGAGGCACTGGCCACCACCTTGGTCCCGACCAGGGCGAAGGCCGACGAACGCAGGCTGGCCCCATGGATCATCTGCAGGTTGGCCGCCAGCGCCTTGTCACCGGCGGCGGCGATGTCGGCGGTGGTCACCGCCGGGGACCGCGCGGCGTAGAGGGTCGCCGCATCCAGGGCG
>JANXXA010000130.1 GCA_025350885.1 Phenylobacterium sp. | reverse complement strand
CCTGCTGTTCGTGATGTTCCAGGCGGTGTTCTCCTGGTCGAAGTCGGCCGGCGATCTGCTGGCCTCGGGGTTCGCGTTGCTCGGCGCTTTCCTGGCCGCGCACCTGCCGCCCGGCCTACTGACCAGCTTCCTCACCGACGGGGTGATCTCCGGCGTCGGCAGCGTGCTGGTGTTCCTGCCGCAGATCCTGGTGCTGTTCTTCTTCATCATCCTCCTGGAAGACTTCGGCTACATGGCGCGCGCGGCGTTCCTGATGGACCGGATCATGGGCGGCGCGGGCCTGCACGGACGCGCTTTCATCCCGCTGCTCTCCAGCTTCGCCTGCGCCATTCCGGGGATCATGGCCACCCGGGTGATCGACAACAAGCGCGACCGGCTGACCACCATCCTGGTCGCGCCCCTGATGACCTGTTCGGCGCGGATCCCGGTCTACACCCTGATCATCTCGGCGTTCATTCCCAACCGAAGCGTGGCCGGCGTGCTCAGCCTGCCGGGGCTGGTGATGTTCGGGCTCTACGCGACGGGGATCCTCAGTGCGCTGGGCGTCTCGTTCATCACCCGGCGCCTCTTCTGGCGCGGCGCGGTGGAGCCGTTCCTGATGGAACTGCCGGCCTACAAGACGCCTGATCCGTTGAACGTCGCCCGCAGCGTCCTGCTGCGCGGCCGGATATTCATCACCCGGGCCGGGACGATCATCTTCCCACTGATGATCGCGGTCTGGTTCCTGTCGTCGTTTCCCGGCGCCCCGGCGGGGGCCAGCGATCCGGCGATCAACTATTCCATCGCGGGCCGGCTTGGCCACCTGTTGCAGCCGCTGCTGGCGCCCATCGGGTTCAACTGGCAGATGACGGTGGCGCTGATCCCCGGCTTCGCGGCGCGTGAGGTGGCGGTGGCCGCGCTGGGCACGGTCTACGCCATCGGCGGCGCCGACGCCGCCCCGACCGCCCTGGCCACCACCCTGTCGCAGCACTGGTCGATCGCCACCGGCCTGTCGTTCCTGGCCTGGTACGTCTTCGCCCCGCAGTGCGCCTCGACCATCGGGGTGGTCAAGCGCGAGACCAACTCCTGGACCTGGCCGGCGGTGATGCTGGTCTACATGACCGCGCTCGCCTATGGGGCCGCGTTTGTCGTCTATCAGGTCGCCAAGGCGTGCGGCCTGGGCTGACCGGCGGGCGGCCTCGCCAAACATCAGGCTGCCGGTTAACCGGCCATTCAACCTGCCCCTTAACCCGCCGCTAAACGCGCCCGTGCAAGCCTGGACCCGTCAAGCAGAAGACTGACGGGAACCCAAGAATGAACAGCGCAACCGCCGTCCCCGACAAGAAGCCGGTGCGCGGGACAAGGACCCTCGCCAAGCGCGTTCGAGAAGCACTCCTGTCGCTCGGCGGCGAGGCGCACCGGGGGTTGGTGATCGAGTCCGTGGCCCGCAAGCTCGGTCACGACGCCCGCCAGATCCCCGAGGATCTGGCGGCCGCCCTGATCTGTTCCTTCGAAGACAACTGGCGCGACGAACGCCGCCGCGCCGCCTACGGCTTCCACCTGCCGTTCGGCGAAGGCTCCCACCGTTGGGGCGTGGTGCGGGCGCCCGCCTGGCACTGAGCCTTTCGGCGGCGAGGTCGGGAGGACAAGGGGACACAATACTCATCGCCCCTCAGTCGGCTCAGTACTTGCTGGCGTCCTGATAGTAGGCGTCCGTGGCGAGGCCCGCGAGCAGGCCCGCCTCGCGGGGGGTCCAGCCCAGCTCGGCGCGCGTGACGTGAGCGGACGCTGGGGCATCGACGCCGAAGAACATGCCGAGGAACCCGAAGTGTTCCGCAGCCTTGTCGGCCGCGATACTCTTAACTGGCAGGTTCAGATGCCGGCCGATGGCCTCGGCGATCTGGCGCGTCGGCACGCCCTCGTCGCCGACGGCATGGTAGCGGGCCCCGGGCGACCCCTTCTCCAGCGCCAGGCGATAGAGGCGGGCGGCGTCCAGGCGATGCACGGCCGGCCAGCGATTGGCGCCCTCACCGATGTA
>JANXXA010000127.1 GCA_025350885.1 Phenylobacterium sp. | reverse complement strand
TGACCACATAGGGCGGCGCCATGACATGCGCGGCGGCTGCGGCGAAACGGTCGAACAGCCCGCCGCCCGGCACCACGACCCCGGCCGCCGCCAGCACCGCCTTGGCTTTGGCCTTGTCCATGGCCAGGGCCGAGGCCAGGACGCCGGAGTGTGTATAGCGCAGACCCAGCGTCTCCAGCACGCCCTGCACGCAGCCGTCCTCGCCCCATTCGCCGTGCAGGGCGTTGAAACAGACATCGGGTCTGAGACTGGCCAGCACCTGGCCCAGGTCACGGCCGGCGTCGACCCGGCTGACCCTGGCGCCCAGCCGGACCAGGGCCTCGGCGCATTCGCGACCGGACACCAGGCTCACCTGGCGCTCAGCCGACAGACCGCCCATCAGCACCGCGACGTGGCGTCCGCCCAAGGGGCTGCTTGGGGAGGGGCCGCTGGGCGGTTCACTCATGGCGCCGGGGCTGCCAGCTTGCGGAAGTCGATGTCGCTGTTGGCGACGGTGTAGAGGAAACTGGCCCAGACCGCGACATTCTGGGCCAGTTCGTCCGGCTTGATCTTGTCCAGCGTATCGTCGGCCGAGTGGTGCAGGTCGAAATAGCGGCTGGCGTCCTGGTGGAAGTCGACGAACGGCGCCCCGCCGCCCATCAGGCCGGCGATGTCCGAACCGCCCTGCTGGGGCGGGCCACGGCCGACGATAATCTTCAGCGGGCCGATGGCGGTGAGAAACGCCTTCATCGCCGGATGGCCCGCAGCGCCGCGGGGCAGATTCAGGCTCCAGATCAGGCCCGCGCCCTCGTCGCTCTCGCCGGCGACCACGATCTTGCCGATCTCGTCCTTGTGAGCCGCGGCATAGGCCGCCCCGCTGCCGCTCTGCTCCTCGGAGCCGAACATCACCACTCGGATCGTGCGCCGGGGCCGTTCGGCCGACGCCAGCCTCGCCGCCGCGGTCATGATCGCCACCCCGGCGCCGTCGTCGATGGCGCCCGTGCCCGGATCCCAGCTGTCCAGGTGGCCCCCGACGACGATCACTTCGTCCGCCGCCTCGCGACCCCTGATCTCGCCGACCACGTTCCAGGCCTGGGCCGCCGGGTTCAGCGACGAGGTCATGTCCAGCCTGACCGTCACCGGCCGCCCGCGCGCCACCATATGGTCCAGCAGTTCGGCGTCGGGGGTGGACAGCGCCGCGGCCGGGATGCCGCCGGGGCTGGCCGCGCCGGTGTGCGGCAGGCGGGTGTCGTCGGTGGACAGGGAGCGGACCAGATAGGCCACCGCCCCGCGCCGCGCCGCCTCGACGGGGCCTTGCGTGCGGTTGGCGTTGATCCCGCCGTAGCCGGCGCCGTCCTGCGTGCGGGTCATCGTCTCGGTGACCACGGCGATCTTGCCGGCGAGCGAGCCCATCGGCTGATCCAGCATGGCGCGGTAGGTGGCGAACACCACGATCGGTGCGGTCAGCCCGCCCTTGGGCGTCGAGGACGCGCCGCCAAGCCCCAGGATGTGCAGCGGCTGTGGCCAGGGCCCGACCACCTCGGCGGATTCGAGCCCCCGCGACCAGGCCGAGGTGGTGAACGGTTCGACGTGGACGTTCTCGAAGCCCAGGGCCTTCAGCTTGGCGACCCCCCAGTCCCGCGCCCGCGACATGGCCGCCGAACCGACGGGCCGGGCGCCGACCTCCGTGGTCAGGCTCTCGACGACGTCCCAACCGGTGGGATCGCCCAGCGCCTTGTCGCGGACGGCGATGGCCTGGTCGGTCAGGGTGGCCCCGGCGCCCTGGGCGACGGCGGGAGGGGCTGTAAGGCTCAGGGCCGCCAGGCTCAGGGCGGGGCCGGCCAGCAGGGTCAGGATGCGCATGGTTCCCGCGTGCTCCCGTCGGGGATTCCCGTCAAGCCGGCTTGCCGATGCGCTTGATCTCCCACTCCAGATCGACGGCGAACCGGGCTTTGACGTCGGCGCGGACGGCCTCGCCGAGACCCTCGATGTCGGCCGCCGTGGCCTCGCCGGTATTGATCAGGAAGTTGGCGTGCAGCGGCGAGAACATCGCGCCCCCGCCCGTGCCGCTGACGCTGAACGCCCGGCCGCGCCAGCCCGCCGCATCGACCAGTTTCCAGGACGACTGACCGGGCGGATTCTTGAACGTCGAGCCGCCGGTCTTCTCGCGAATCGGCTGGGTCTGCTCGCGGCGCTCGGTGATCTCGGCCATACGCGCGGCAATGGCGGCGGGGTCGTCGGCCTGGCCCTGGAACGTCGCCTCGGTCCAGATGATGTCGGGCGAGATCTCGCTGTGGCGGTAGGTGAAGCCGAAGTCGCCCAGCGCAAAGCTTCGCGGCCGGCCCGTGCGGTCAAAGCCGGTGGCGGCGACCAGCACATCCTTGGTCTCGCGGCCATAGCAGCCGGCGTTCATGGTCAGGGCGCCGCCGATGGTTCCGGGAATGCCGGCGTAGAATTCCAAGCCCGCGATCCCGCCCTTCGCCGCGGCGCGGGCCACGGCGGCGTCCAGCGCGCCAGCGCCGGCGACCACCCGGGCGCCCTGGTGCCCAACGCGGATACCGGCGAACCCACGCCCGGCCAAGCGGATGACCACGCCCTCGATCCCGCCATCGCGGACGATGACGTTGGACCCCACACCCAGCACCGTGACCCGCACATCGACCGGAAGCTGGCGCAGAAAGTCGCCGAGGTCGGCCTCGTCGGCGGGCAGGAACAGAACCTCCGCCGCCCCGCCGACCCGCAGCCAGGTGAAGGCCGCCAGCGGCTCGCCGAACAAGAGCTTGCCGCGGACCTTTGGAAGGTCGCCACGCCAGCTCATCCGCCGGCCAGAGCCGTCAGTTCGCCCGGCAGCGCATAGGACCAGCCGGTGATGTCGCCGGCCCCCAGCAGCACGACCACGTCGCCGGCCCTGGCCTCCTGGCGAACCATCGCCGCCAGGCTGGCCGGCGCGTCCAGCGCCAGCACGCGGCGGTGGCCATAGCGGCGCAGGCCCTCGATCAGGGCGTCGCGGTCGATCCCCGGCATCGGCGCCTCGCCGGCCGCATAGACGTCGGCGACGATCACCACATCGGCGTCGTTGAAACAGGCGCAGAACGCATTGAACAGGTCCGAAAGCCGCGAGTACCGGTGCGGCTGGACGACCGCGATCACCCGGCCCAGCGTCACCGCGCGCGCGGCGGTCAGCACCGCGGCGATCTCCACTGGATGGTGGGCATAGTCGTCGATGATCCGCACGCCGTCGGCCACGCCGGTGGTGGTAAAGCGCCGCCGCACCCCGCCGAACCCGGCCAGCCCTTTGCGGATATCCTGCGCGCTGACGCCCAGCTCGCGGGCCACGGCGATGGCCGCCAGGGCGTTCAGCGCATTGTGTCGCCCGGCCATCGGCAGGCGCAGGTCCTCGTAGCGGACCGCCTCGCCCTCATGAGGCTGGATCACCACGTCGAAGCGGCAGCCGTCCGGACCCATGGTCAGCGCCTCGGCGCGGACCTGGGCCTGGGGATTGAGGCCATAGGTGACAAGCCGCCGGTTCTCCACCCGCGCGGCCATCGCCTGGACCTCCGGATGGTCGGTGCAGACCGCGGCGAACCCATAGAACGGAATGTTCTCCACGAAGTCGCGGAATGCCTTCTTCACCGCGTCGAAGTCGCCGTAGTGGTCCAGGTGCTCGGGGTCGATATTGGTGACGATGGCCACGGTGGATTTCAGCTTCAGGAACGTCCCGTCACTCTCGTCGGCCTCGACCACGATCCAGTCGCCGGCGCCGACCTTGGCGTTGGTGCCATAGGCGTTGATGATCCCGCCATTGACCACGGTGGGGTCGAGCCCGCCGGCGTCCAGCAAGGCCGCGACCATCGACGTCGTCGTCGTCTTGCCGTGGGTTCCCGCGACTCCCACCGAGAACTGCAGTCTCATCAGCTCGGCCAGCATCTCGGCGCGGCGGACCAGCGGCAGCCGCCGATCGCGCCCGGCGACCATCTCCGGATTGTCGGCCTTCACCGCGGTCGAATAGACCACGGCGCTCGCGCCCTCCACATGACCCGCGTCATGGCCGATGAAGATCGTCGCGCCCAGCTTCTCCAGCCGTTCAGTGTTCGCGCTGGCCTTGGCGTCGGAGCCCTGCACCACATAGCCGATCCGCAGCATGATCTCGGCGATGCCGCTCATGCCGATCCCCCCGATGCCGATAAAATGCACGGGGCCGATGTCGAAGGGCACGGGGCGTCGGGTCATGGCACGGGTGCTAG
>JANXXA010000098.1 GCA_025350885.1 Phenylobacterium sp. | reverse complement strand
CGATGGAGCAGACGATGATGCAGTTGTCCGCCTTGTCGCGGACGACCTCCATCTCGTACTCCTTCCAGCCGAGCACGCTCTCCTCGATGAGCACCTCGGTGGTCGGCGACAGGTCCAGGCCGCGTTCCACGATCTCGCGGAACTCTTCCATGTTGTAGGCGATGCCGCCGCCGGTGCCGGCTAGGGTAAAGCTGGGGCGCACGATGGCGGGCAGGCCCACGAACTCCACGCCTTCCAGCGCCTCGTCCATGTTGTGGGCGGCCTTGGACTTGGGGCTTTCCAGCCCGATGGCGTCCATGGCGTTGCGGAACTTCTGGCGATCCTCGGCCTTGTCGATGACCTCGGCCCTGGCCCCGATCATCTCCACCCCGTATTTCGCCAGGACCCCCGAGGCGTCGAGCGCGAGCGCGGTATTCAGCGCCGTCTGGCCGCCCATGGTCGGCAGCAGGGCGTCGGGCCGTTCCTTGGCGATGATCTTCTCGACCATCTCCGGGGTGATCGGCTCGATGTAGGTGGCGTCGGCGACATCCGGATCGGTCATGATCGTGGCCGGGTTGGAATTGACCAGCACGATCCGGTAGCCCTCGGCCCTGAGCGCCTTGCAGGCCTGCACACCGGAGTAGTCGAACTCGCACGCCTGGCCGATGATGATCGGGCCCGCGCCGATGATCAGGATCGAGGCGATGTCTGTCCGCTTGGGCATCCGGTCTCGCGCGCAAGGGCTCGCGCGCTCAAAACGCGGCGGCCCGGTCAAATCTGCAGGTTAGGCCGCCCGTTTAGAGACGGAGTCGGTGGCGCGCAACCCCGACCCTCCGACGCGCAGACTGAAGTTAAAGGTCGGCCACGGAAAATACGGAAAGAGCACGGAAAAGATCACAGAACGAAATGCTCGATCTCCACTCGCGGCGCTGAGCCGAAATTGACGAGCAGGCCCAGTTTCGTATCCGTAGCTCGCAGGTAGTTGATCGTCTGCGCCCGATGTTCGGGCGCGATGGTGCGCACAGCCTTGAGTTCCACGATGATCCGGCCGTAGCAAACCAAGTCAGCGACATAGCTGTGGCTGAGAGGCTGGTCTCGGTAAGTCAGGTTAAGCGGCTTGGCCCTTTCAAAGGGTATGCTGCCATTTGCAAACTCAATCTCCAGACACTCCTGATAGACGGCTTCCAAGAACCCCGCGCCCATGGCGCGATAGACCTCGAACGCTGCGCCGCGAATTTGAAACGCCTCGTTCTGGTAGATCAGGCCGTCGGGTGGCTGACTGTTCACGCCCGCAATATGCAGCAACGGTCTTGGATGGAACAAATCAAGAACATAGAAAACCTTTTCCGTGCCCTTTCCGTGTTTTCCGTGGCCGGCCTTCTTTCCCTCAAAGCAAAATGGGCCGGTGCTGAACACCGGCCCATCCTGGACACTTGACGAGGCGCTGGGCCCCGCAAGACTGATACTACGCTTGCAGCTGCCCTGCGGCTGACTTGCCGCTGGGCGGATCCTTTTCGAGTTCGTAGGTGATCTTCTGGCCTTCGTCCAAAGACCGCAGGCCCGCGCGCTCGACCGCGGAGATATGCACGAACACGTCAGGGCCGCCGGCATCCGGTTGGATGAACCCGAAGCCCTTGGCGCCATTGAACCATTTGACGGTGCCGGTAGCCATGAGAGGTATGTTCCTTCGATAGATTATTGCCGCCGGCCCACGCGATTGCGCCGGCGATCTCAGTTCGCGGCGGGCCGGCTGAACCCTGGCGAATTCGATACCCGGCACCGTGGCGGATTTCCAAAGCGCACGCAAGACGGGCGAAATTGTCGGAAAAAACTTCGAAACCAATCGCCGGCTCGCCCATATAGTCCCTGACGCCCGCGCTAACTGCGGCGCTCAAGTGTGGAGAGGCGTGCATGACCCTGATCGAAAAGATCCCGACCCTGACCGATGAACAGGTGGTCAATCTGCTTGCCAACGCGCGGCGGCTGCACACCGATGGCGACGAGCGTCAGCAGGCTGCGGCGAGCGAACTGTTGCCCGCGCTGGAGGCCGCCGCCACCGCGCGTCGCACTGAGCGACTGGCCTCGGCCCAGGCCAAGCGCACGGCGGCGCGCAAGCCAAAGCCGGTCGCCGCCTGAACGGCTCGCCAGTGGATTTCGGGGTTCCAGAGCGGACGCCATGGGCCTAAAGGAAATTGCCACAGGCTGGCGTCTGGGGATGATGTCCGCCCCCCGACGCTCGGCCTCCAAGCCCTGTGAGACCTGAGTTCAATCTTGGCTGCCGCGACCACGCCCGAAGACCTCGCAAGGCTCATGACGCGCATCGCCGCCGGCGAGCGCGCGGCCCTGCAACAACTCTATGATGCGACCTCGGCGAAGCTGTTTGCCGTTTGCCTGCGTATCTTGTCCGACCGCGAAGACGCCGAGGACATTTTGCAGGAAGTCTATGTCACCATCTGGCGAAGAGCCGACCGCTTCGACTCAGGTCGCGCGGGCGTGATGACGTGGGCCTCGACCATCGCCCGCAACCGCGCCATCGACCGGTTGCGCGCCCGCGGCCCTATGGCCTACGCCGAGCAAGTCGATGATCTGCAGATCGCCGACAGCGCGGTGGGCGCCGAGGCCCTGCTGGTCACCGCCGGCGAAAATGGCCGTCTGCAGGACTGCCTCTCGCAGCTCGATGATCGCACCCAGCGCGCGATCCGCACCGCCTTCTTCGAGGGCCTGGCCTATGCCGCCCTGGCCAGCCGCATGGATGCGCCGCTGGGTACGGTGAAAAGCTGGATCCGCCGCGGGCTGGCTCGCCTGAAAGGCTGTCTGGAGCCATGAGCGAGCGCCCCGATCTGACCGAAGCCGAAGCGTTCGCCGCCGAACACGCCCTTGGTGTGCTGTCCGCCGAAGAGCGGCGTCAGGCCGAGGTTCGCGCCGCCGCCGATCCGGCATTCGCCGTCCTGGTGGACGCCTGGCGCGCCCGGCTGACCCCTCTGGTTGAGGGAATCGCGCCGGCAACCGCGCCGGCCGGCCTGTGGCCGCGCATTGAGCGCGCCCTGCCGGCCAACGACAACTCAGGCGTCGGCCGCGGCGCCGGCTTCTGGCGGCGCGCGACCGTTGCGTCCCTGTCGCTGGCCGCGGCCAGCCTGGCGGTTGCCGTAATGCTGGCCAATCGGCCGCCCGTGCTGGTCCAGCCGCCCGCGCCCGGCCAACTGCTCAACGCCAGTCTGGTCAGCCCGTCCGGCGCGCCGGTCCCGCTGTTCGTCGCCGCCTATGATCCGGTCCGCAAGGCGCTGATCGTCACATCCTTGGTCCAGCCCGGCGGCGATCCCGCGCACGTTCACGAACTGTGGGTGATCCCCGCCGACGGCAAGCCGCGCCCGCTGGGCTTCATCGAGCCCGGCAAGACCAAGTCGATGCCAATGCCGCAAAGCCTGTTGTCGTCGCTGGCCGAAGGCGCCGCGATCGCCGTCTCGGTCGAACCGCCCGGCGGTTCGCCGAAGATCGACGCGCCCAGCGGCCCGATCGCCGCTGTCGGCAAGCTCTCGAAAATATAACTTCGCCGCCTGCATCCATGGATGCGCAACGAAACGTAATAACTCGCATGACTGGCCGATGTGGCTGGATCACGAGGGAATGAAATTCAATGAATTCCAAGCTTATCTCGGCCGCTGTGGCTAGTTTTGTTGTGGCCGTATCGGCTGGAACCTTCGCGTCTGCTGAAATGGCGACCGGTTCGATGCATGAGAAGACTGTCACAGTCGGCGGCGCGCCGATGTATCCGTCCAAGAATATCATCCAGAACGCGGTCAATTCCAAGGATAACACGACCCTGGTCGCCGCCGTCAAGGCCGCCGGTCTGGTCGAAACCCTGTCGGGTCCCGGACCCTTTACGGTCTTCGCCCCCACCAACGCCGCCTTCGCCAAGCTTCCGGCCGGCACGGTGGACACCCTGGTGAAGCCCGAGAACAAAGCCACGCTGACCACGATCCTGACCTATCACGTGGTGGCCGGGCGGATGAGCGCCGCCGATCTGAAGGCCACCGCGGCGATGGGCGCGGGCAAGAACACCGTGAAAACCGTGCAGGGCGAGACCCTCACCGTCACCACCAAGGGCGGCGGCGTCTGGCTCACCGACGCCAAGGGTGGCATGTCCAAGGTGACCATCGCCAACGTCAACCAGTCCAACGGCGTCATCCACGTCGTCGACACGGTGCTGATGCCGTAAGAACCACGAGGGCCGGCCCAGGCCGGCCCTCAGCTTTTCCGACCACGAACAGTCACAAGAGCCGCGAAAGCTCCGCGAGGACGGGCGGGCCGCAGGCCCTTCCTGAAAAGCCCTCACCTCGCCGGGCCTGGCTTTCCGCCTGTTGCCGTCATTGCCGTCTCCGACACGGTGCTGACGCCTTGCCGTCCACCGAGGTCGGCCCCGCGCCCTCAGTTATTTCGACCACGAACAGTCACAAAAGCCACGAAAGCTCCGCGCGGACGGGCGGGCCGCAGGACCTTCCTGAAAAGCCCTCACCTCGCCGGTGCTGACTTTCCGCCTGTCGGCGGCAGAAGCGCTTTCGTGGCTTTTGTGACTGTTCGTGGTCCGATTTCTCCGCCAAGATGTTCTTATATTGTTCCACGCAAGCGCAGGAACTAGGGTCATCCGCCATGGCTGATAATCAACGCGAGCCCTCACGTGGCCTCGTTTATCCCGACGAGGTCTTCCTCATTCAGGGCGCTGTATTCGAAGTCTATCGAACGATGGGCCCCGGCTTTTTGGAGGCAGTTTATCAGGAATGTCTGGCGTTCGAGTTCGTCGAGCGTGGGATCTCATCTTCCGCTCTTGCGCCGCTAAGGCTTCAGTACAAAGGCCAAGTGCTCCGGCAGGCTTACACCGCAGACTTCATTTGCTTTGACAAGATTATCATCGAACTGAAATCGGCTCGTAGTCTGGCGCCCGGGCACCGGGCACAGACGATCAACTATCTCCGCGCCACCGGCTTCCGGCTCGGGCTCCTGGTCAATTTCGGAAGCACCCCGAGGGTCCAGATTGAGCGCTTCGCACTCTAGCTGCGTGACGCTCCTGTGCCCGAGGCAGTGATGTTGCGACCCTTGGCGCGGACGCTCGGGCGTGCTGAACATCGTCCATGACCCAGCCCATCTTCCACCGACCAACCATCACCCGCCCAACCTTCACACGCCGCACAGCCACCGCCCTCGGCCTGGCCGCCATCGCCGCGCCAGCCATCGCCGCCAGTCCGGCCGACGCGCGTTTCGCTAGGTTCGCTGCGGCCTATGTCGATCAGCGGCCGGCCCTTTCGCCCAGCCAGGCCACGGTGCTGGGCGACCACCGCTTCGATGGCCAGGTGGACGACATGTCGGCCGCCGGGCGCCGCGCCCGCGACAACCTTGCCCGCCGGTTCCTGGCTCGTGCCGACAGCTTCCGTCCCGCCGAGCTCAGCCGCGAAAACCAGGTCGATCTTGCGCTGCTCAAGAACCAGCTGCGCTATGACATCTGGACCGACGAGGTCCTGCGGTCCTGGGCCTGGGACCCACAGCTCTATGCCGGGGTGGCCGGCAACGCGCTCTATTCGCTGATGGCGCGCGAATTCGCCCCGCTGCCGGTGCGTCTGCGCTCGGCGATCTCACGGATGCAGAACCTGCCGGCGCTCTATGCCCAGATGCGTGAGCAGCTGCAGCCGGCGCGCGTGCCGCTGATCCACGCCCAGACGGTGGCCAAACAGAACGCCGGGGTGCTCTCGATCCTCGACGGGATGATCCTGCCCGCAGCCTCCGCTTTGCCGCGCGCCGACCAGACCCGCCTGAAAGCGGCCGCTCAGACCCTGCGCACGGCTGTCGCCGAACAGCAGACCTGGCTCGACAAGGTGCTGGTCCCGGGCGCCAAGGGCGACTTCCGGCTGGGCGCCAAACTCTACGATCAGAAACTCGCCTTCGCGCTCGTCTCGCCCTTGAGCCGCGCCGAAATCCGCACCTCGGCGGACACAGCTCTGAAGGCCACCCGCGCCGAAATGTACGCCGTTTCCCGCCGCGTCCTGGCCGGTCGCGCGGGCGGCCCGCCGATGCCTGAAGCGTCGGACGCCGCCACGCAGCAGAAGGTCATCGAGGCCGCGCTGGAGCTCGCCTACGCCGACCACCCGCCGCGCGATGGCGTGGTCCCGGCCTGTCGCGCCGCGCTCGCCGCCGCCACCGACTTCGTGCGGGCCCGCGACCTCATCACCCTGCCGGACGCCCCGGTCGAAGCGATCATCATGCCCGAGTACGCCCGCGGCGCCGCCGTCGCCTATTGCGATGCGCCCGGACCGCTCGATCGCGGCCAGAAGACCTATGTCGATATCTCGCCGATCCCCGACGACTGGACCCCCGCCCAGGCCGAAAGCTTCCTGCGCGAATACAATCGCCGCGGCCTCAACGACACCATGATCCACGAGGCCATGCCCGGCCACTTCGTGCAGATCTGGCACTCCAACAAGCATCCCTCGGTGCTGCGCGCGCTCCTGGGCTCAGGCCCGTTCATCGAGGGGTGGGCGGTCTATGCCGAGGACATGATGGCCAAGCAGGGCTACCTCGGCGGGGATCCGCTGTTCCGGCTGCAACAGCTGAAGACCCGCGTGCGCTCGATCACCAACGCCATCCTCGACCAGATGGTGCACGTGGACGGAGCGGGGGAGGTCGAAGTCATGGCCTTCCTCACCGTCACGGCGTTCCAGCAGGAGCGCGAGGCGGCCGGCAAATGGACCCGTGCGCGGCTCGATTCCACCCAGCTGCCCAGCTACTTCGTCGGCGCCACCGAGCACGACGCCCTGCGCGCGGAGGCCGAGCGCCGCGACGGCGCGGCCTTCAACCTCAAGCACTATCACGACAAGGTCTTGAGCTTCGGCTCGCCCCCCAGCCGCTACGTCCGCGCGCTGATGTTCGGCGGGGCGATCGGGTAGGAAATGGCCACGGAAAACACGGAAAGAGCACGGAAAGACATCAGAACAGAAAGCGCTCGATCTCAACGCGCGGCATAGCTCCGAAGTTGACCAGCAGTCCCAGCTTCAGGCCGGTGGCGCGGAGATAATGGATGGTTTGCGCCCGATACGTGGGCGCGATCACCCGGGTCGCCTTCAGTTCGACGATGATGCTGTCGTAACAGACGAAGTCGGCAATGTAGGACTGGCGCAACGGTTGACCTCTGTAGGTCAAAGGCAGCTGCCTATGTGCCTTGTAGGGCAAGTCGCGCCTCGCAAATTCTATCTCGAGACATTCCTGATAGACCGCCTCCAGGAACCCCGCGCCCATGGCGCGATAGGCTTCGAACACGGCTCCCCGAATTTTGAACGCCTCATCGGGGTAGATCAGCGTGTCGCTTGCGGCGCCTTCCATCGGGCCATATTAGCCGAACTCAGGGGCAATTATATACGTGACAAAGCATATGCCCGAGAAGTACGATTCGCGAGACAGGCCGGCGCTAGTGGATTGGGTCAGGGGAGAGCTGTGGTCGTGGGCGGACAGAGATGAGACACCCGGCGAGCTAGCCGAAAGGATTGTCCATTTTGTCATCGGGGCGGGCGATGTTGAACAGCGCCACGCCCAGCATGATCGTCGGGTCGGCAAAGCTTAGGGCCTTGTTGCTCGCCGCGATCACCTCGTCGGCGGTCACGGTGTGCATTGAGGTGCGGTGGGCGTGCTTCTCGTAGCGGACCCTCAGCATCACCACGGTGTCTTCCTTGGCATTGCCCGATAGCGCGCCGTGCACGACCTCGTGGCGGCTATCCTTCAGGTTCTGAAGCTCTTGGATTAGATCCGTTCCGTAGGCCGCCACTTCAGCTAGGCGCGGGTCTTTGAGGCCGCGCTTGAGGAACTTCAGCTTCACTCCGAGAGACCTCGGGATTTCAGGCTCGATCTTGCGGCCATCGAACTCATGGAAGACAATCGCGCAACAGAAATCCAGAGCGGTTTCGATCACGGCCCAATTGAGCGTCAGCGCGCCAACGGCCTGAAGGAATCTATCGGAAGGCTCGCGAATGGTAGGTTCGGACATGACCGAGAAGCTTCCGCCGGAAGACCCGATGCTGACGGAAGACGAGCGCGAAGCACAGCGCCGCTTTCAGGAGACGTTAGGGCGCCTGGTCAACACGCCCCACCAGCCGCATGCGCCCCTGAAGCCGAAGGCCGGAAAAACGACTCGCTAAGGCCAAGGCTCGCGTGCTGAGCTTTCAGCATGGACCAGCCAAACCCGATCACGCCGCACAAGCCGCAAGCGCCGGTGAAGACGCCGAAAAATCGACAGAAGCTCAGTGGTGGCTAGTGGGTCTTCTTGTCGTTTCCGACCCCTTGAGGGTCGGTGTCTTTGAACGGCAACTCTCCCTGCCGGAAATGCGCCCAGCCTTCTCTCGGCACTCTAGCGATCACCGGATCGGCAAGGGCTAGCGGCCCAAGCACCTCAAGGCCGCCATCGTCGGTTACTCGGATTGAACGAGCTTCAAGGGTCTGTGCCGGCCCGACAAAAGGTAGAATCGTCCACTTCACCATGATGATCCCCCGCGCGATGGGCAGATGAGCACGCCAGTAGAGGTATTCCAATGGACATCAACGCAGCCTCCTTTGAGGAGGTCATGGCGCTGCCGGTAGCGACGGAGGCCGATCTAAGCCCCGCCAACGTCTGGGGAGCTTGGGAAACCAACGGACACGGCTGGGAACTGCGGCGCTCGCGGAACGGCTGGGTCCGCACCGCTATAGATTGCGGCGCTTCGCCTGAATGCGACGCGCCTTCTGCTTAAGCGTTCGCCTTTTTCGTGCCCTACGGAGCCTTCCACTCGCCCTTGAGACGCGAGACGAAAGGCTCCCGAACCGCCACCTTCTCGCGGACCCGATCAGCCTTCGCCCGCTGCGGCAACGGCCGCTCGTTCAGTCCCGGGTGCGGCCCCTTCGCCTTCAGGCCCGCTTCGATCAGCAGCACGTAGCCGGCATTGCGCGGAACGCCCATCTCGGCGGCCCACTTCTCGACGCGGTCACGAAGCGCCTGAGGAATGCGAAGACTGGTCGGCGCCTGGCTGGTCATAACCCAAG
>JANXXA010000087.1 GCA_025350885.1 Phenylobacterium sp. | reverse complement strand
TGGCCGCCTTCTCCAACATGGAGACGATCCACATCGCCGCCTACGCGCTCCTGCTGGAGACGATCGGCATGCCGGATTCGGAATTCACCGCGTTCCTGGATTACCAGGCGATGCGCGACAAGCACGACTATATGCAGCAGTTCGGGGTCGATACCGACGCCGACATCGCCCGCACCATCGCCATGTTCGGCGGCTTCACCGAGGGACTGCAGCTGTTTGCGAGCTTCGCAATGCAGGCTCTCATCGCGGATCGACCAGGTCACGATCTGGCCCATGCCCTTCATCTTGTTGAGACGCGGGAAGTTCATCAGCATGGCGAAGGACGCAAACAGCTGCAGGCCTTCGGTGAAGGCGCCGAACATGGCGAGCGTGCGCAGAACATCTTCATTGGTCTCGACGCCGAACTTCTGCATGAAGTCGTGCTTGTCGCGCATCTCCTTGTACTGCGTGAACGCCGAGAACTCGGAATCCGGCATGCCGATCGTCTCCAGCAGGAGCGCGTAGGCGGCGATGTGGATGGTCTCCATGTTGGAGAAGGCCGCCAGCATCATCTTCACCTCGGTCGGTTTGAAGACCCGGGCGTAGCGCTCCATGTAGTTGTCGTTCACCTCGACGTCCGACTGGGTGAAGAAGCGGAAGATCTGGGTCAGCAGGTTGCGCTCGCGGTCATTGAGCTTGGTCGCCCAGTCCTTGCAGTCCTCGCCCAGCGGCACCTCCTCGGGCATCCAGTGGACCTGCTGCTGCTTCTTCCAGAATTCGTAGGCCCAGGGATAGCGGAACGGCTTGTAGGCGGCCGAGGGCGTGAGCAGGCCCGGCAGGGCGCGGATGTTGGACGTGGTCACGGTTGCGAAATCCCGAACGCTGGCGGAGGCTGAGAGGGAAGTTAGCCACCGATCCGGAACCATATCTAGCGCCAAGTTGGCGTGCGGACCCAAGATGTTGTGAACAACCTTGGAGTCCGGGATGGCTGGGAGGAATAGGCAGATTGACCACGAAGACCACAAAGACCACCAAGGCGCCGCAGGTCCGCCAAGCCTCACTGAGCCCCACAAGGCACAGCGCCTTCGTGGTCTTCGTGATCTTGGTGGTAGATATTTTCGGCTACGCCGGGTGCGGCCCTAACGCTTGGGCTTGATCGACAGCGAGAAGGCCACCATCGAATCCTGGCGGGTGTCCTGGCCCCAGAGCATGTGCTGGCCCTTCACCTCGCGGTGGATGTAGCCGAGCGAGGTCTGCAGCGGGCCGCGCCGCCACCCCACGCCCACCTGGGCGTCGCCGATCAGGGTCGAGGTGGCGTCGGTGGTCCAGCCGGCGCGGTCCCAGCCGGTCTCGCCGTGCAGCATGTTGAGCCCGACGGCCCGGCCGCTGGCGGCGGCGAACATGTACCAGCGTCCGCGGTCGCCGAAGGCCGCGCCATCGCTGACGCCCATGGCCTTCAGCCGGCGCACGGCGCTGTCGCTGACCCGCTGGGAGAGCCGCAGTGTCGCGCCGGCCTCGGCGGTTCCACCCAGGTTGGTGACCCCCACCCCGGCGTGCGGGGTCAGGTCCACGGCGAAGGACCGAGTGTCGAAGCCGAAGGCCGCCGGCCAGTCATGGACCACGGCCACCTCATAGGCGTCAGCGTCGTACTGGCCGCGAGCCAGATTTAGCGGCAGGCCGCCTGGCGTGCGCAGCGCGCCGCCGACGCTGACCCGCAGGGCCGTGTCTCCGGATCGCGACAGCGCCGCCTGACCGGTGGACCAGCGCACCGGCGCCGCACCGGGTCGATAGGTCTCGTGCTCGATCAGCGAACTGATGGGATCAACCGCGTCGCCGGCTCCCCGGGGTGCGAAGGCCGCGCGGGTAAGGGCCAGGGCGTCGGACACCCGAGTGTCGCTGAGGGGCGCGATCTTAAGCGTCAAAGCTTCGGCGCCGACGGCGTTCGCCGCAGCGCAGGTCAGGACGGTGGCGAGAAGCGCCAGCGGCCGCATCGTGATCTCCCAAGACCGCATTTTCTTGTCGGGCAACGGTCTTTGCTACGCGGTTCCTGCATAGCGAAAGTCGCAACCCGAAGAGCGGTTCCCCTGACTTAAGCGTAGGCAGGCTCCAACGTCGAAGCGAGTCCTAAATCGACAAGCATAAGCCGTGCCAAAGCGACGCAGAGGGCGAGCGTCTTCACCGTTGCGGCGATTTCACGTCCGGCTCTACCGGGGGCGCAACGGCCGCCTATTGGCAGGCGAGACATTCCTCGTAATCGGTCTTGGCCACGCCCGACATATCGACCGCGACCTGCGTCTCACCGCCGGCGTGACTGGCCCGCTGCACCGATTTGGACCGCAGGTAATACAGCGACTTGCAGCCGCGTTCCCAGGCCTGCCAGTGCAACATGTGCAGATCCCACTTGTCCACGTCCCCGGCCAGGAAGATGTTGATCGACTGCGACTGGCAAATATCCGGTGTTCGATCCGCGGCCAACTCGACGATCCAGCGCTGATCGATTTCGAATGCGGTTTTATACACGTCCTTGTCGTCCTGGCTGAGGAAGTCCAGGTGCTGTACCGAGCCTTCATTCTCTAAGATCCCGTCCCAGATCGAAGGCGTGTTGTGGCCGGTCTGGTCGAGCAGTCGCTCCAGGTAGGGGTTCTTCACCGCGAAGGTGCCCGACAGGGTCTTGTGGCTGTAGATATTGGCCGGGATCGGCTCGATGCCGGCGCTCGTCCCGCCGCAGATGATCGAGATCGAGGCGGTCGGCGCGATGGCCAGCTTGTGGGAGAACCGCTCCATCATGCCGCGCTCCTCGGCATCCGGGCAGGGTCCGCGCTCGTCGGCCAGCGTGCGCGAAGCCGCGTCGCACTGGCGGCGCAGGGTCTTGAACAGACGCATATTCCAGCTCTTGGCCAGCGCGCTCTCGAACGGCACGTTCTGGGCCTGCAGGAAGGTGTGGAAGCCCATCAGGCCCAGGCCCACCGAGCGTTCGCGCCGGGCGGCATAGACGGCGTTGGCCATCTCCGGCGGGGCGCGGTCGATGAAGTCCTGCAGCACATTGTCGAGGAAACGCATGACGTCCTCGATGAAGGTCGAGTGGTCGCGCCATTCCAGGAAGGTCTCGGCGTTGACGCTCGACAGGCAGCAGACCGCGGTGCGCTCCTTGCCCAGGTGGTCCTTGCCGGTGTGCAGCATGATTTCGGAGCAGAGATTCGACTGACGCACCGACAGCCCCAGCTCGCGCTGATGCAGCGGCATCGAGCGGTTCACGGTGTCGGAGAAGATCAGGTAGGGCTCGCCGGTCTGCAGGCGGATCTCCAGGATCTTCTGCCAGAGCGAGCGCGCATCGACCTCGCGCACGACCTCCTGGGTCTTGGGCGAGCGCAGGCCGAACATCGCCCCGTCGCGCACGGCCTCCATGAAGGCGTCGCTGATCGAGATGCCGTGGTGCAGGTTCAGCGACTTTCGGTTGAAGTCGCCCGACGGTTTGCGGATCTCCAGGAATTCCTCGATCTCCGGATGGTGGATGTCGAGATAGACCGCCGCGGAGCCCCGGCGCAGCGACCCCTGGCTGATTGCCAGCGTCAGCGAGTCCATCACCCGGATGAAGGGGATGATGCCGCTGGTCTGGCCTGCGCCCTTCACTTTCTCGCCGATCGAGCGCACGCCGCCCCAATAGGTGCCGATGCCGCCGCCGTTGGAGGCCAGGTGGACGTTCTCGTTCCAGACGCTCTGGATGCCTTCCAGGCTGTCGGGCACGGCGTTGAGGAAGCACGAGATCGGCAGGCCGCGCCCGGCGCCACCGTTCGACAGCACCGGCGTCGAAGGCATGAACCAGAGCCTGGAGATATAGTCATAGACCCGCTGGGCGTGATCGGCGTCGTCGGCGTAGGCGGTGGCCACGCGGGCGAACATGTCCTGATAGGATTCACCCGCCAGCAGATAGCGGTCCTCCAGCGTGGTCTTGCCGAAATCGGTCAGCAGCGCGTCGCGTGAGCGATCCACCTCGACCTTCCGGACCAGCTGCAGCTGCGGGCGCGCATGCGCCTCCGCAACCCGTTCAATCGCCTCGGCAATCCCAACTTTCGCCGCTTCACTCATCGTCCCTGACCATGCCCCTCGTGGAACAATACCGACAAAGGCATTGTCCCGTCCCCTACATGTTGTGGGCGCGGCGCCCGAACAACCTACATATGGGGCACCCGTCCTAATGACTCGTCAATGACGGCGGCCTTTGGCGCCCAGCTTTTTTCGTCAACCAAAGGTTAACGGCCACGCCCACGTCTCGGCAGATCAAGCACTTGTCGGCCATCGCCGCACCCGCGCTCACGAGACTGTGAAGAGATCGCGGCTGCGGCGCTGCGGGTCGCGATCGGGTTGAACCCCGCCGTCGGGCGTGATTTTGTAGTGTGAGGCAGGTGGCCTGGACGACCCGTCTTTGGGCCGTGCGGCCGGGGCGAGGAGGGCTGGTCGATGGGCAATTTCAGCGAGGCTTACAGTCGGGTCCGGACCACCATCCAGACCAAGAAATACGCCAAGGAATGGCAGGATTTCATCGACACCGAAGCCAAGCTGAAACTGGTGCTGGGCGTCGACGCGCCGGACGTCAACCATGGCGAGGCGCTCGATAAGCTGCGCGCCAAGCTCGACAAGTCGGCCAAGAAAGGGTTGCTGACCGCGTTCACCGGAAACGGCCTGGACGAGGTCATCCTCAACGCCTGCAAGGAGAGCGCCAGCGACCTCAAGCTGGGCGAAAAGGCCGCCAGCCTGAAGATGCTCAAACACCTCTATCTGCAGCGCAAGGTCGGCAACCAGGACATCTGGATATATTCGCCGCCGAAAGCCTACAAGAAGTGGGTTTTCCAGGAGGTGCAGGGCGACGATAAGCCCAGCAAGAACAAGCTCACGCAGGAACGGGAAGTCTACTCCGCCAGCGAACGCAGGGTGATGTGCGATGCGCTGCAGGAGGCCGCCGCCTGGTGCCAAAAGGTGGGGATCCGGCTGAACGGCGCGGAGGGCGAGGAGGCTGTCCGGCGTTGGTTCCTGGATTCCGCCGCCACGGCGCAGAATCTGACCCAGGCGCTCGACAGCCTGAGGGCCGGGTTCAAGACCCTGGACACCGCCTGCCGCTCCGGCCAGCTGATCTTTTCCGACGAGCCAGGGGACCGCAACAGCGGCGGCTGGAAGGATTGGGCCTTCGTCTACAAGAGCGAGGCGATGAAGGTCCTCTATCTCCAGGGCGCCTTCATCAAGGCCGGCAATTCTGGCAACAAGACCATGTGCGCGCTCACCATCATCCATGAGCTGACGCACAAGCTCCTGGGCACCAACGACCACCGGTACGACTATGACGGGCTGAAGCCGTCGGCGACCCTGCCGTTCGCCAAGGCAATCGATAACGCCGACAGCTGGGGCTACTTCGCCGCCGACCTGGTGGGCATGCTTTCGGACTCCGACCGGAAACGGGTGCTGTCGTGAGCGTTGTTAAGAAGCGCGACGGGCCCAGCCGCGCCAGCGCTGTGATCCACGACGGGGTGCGCTATGAAGCGATCCTGTGGGCCGAGCCGACCTACGGATCCGATCCCCTGCCCGACAAGTCCAGCGCCTATCTGGTGGCGATGAACGCCGACGACGGCGCGGAACTCTGGCGCACCAAGCTCTACGACATCCGATATAAGCCCGACATGGAGCGCGACAAGCAGGAAATCTATGTGACGCGGCTGGAGCTGTCGTTCACCCGCAGCAAGTTGAAGGCGATGGACGAGAAGGGCCGGAAATACGTCCTTGACCTCAAGTCGCACGCGCTGCTGAACGCATGATCGCGCGCGCTCGTCCGCTGGCCCGCGCCGCCGTGGCCGGGGCGATGCTGGCGGGTGCGCTCGCCGCGGCGGCCTGCACGGCCGCGCCCGCGCCAGGGACAGCCATCGCCGAGGCGCAACCCGCCAAGAAGCGTGGACCGCCGCCGCCCACCCGGTTGGTGTCGGTTGGCGGCGTGCGCTACGAGGCGGTGGTCTGGGGACGGCGGCGCGGGATGGACCAGAACGGCGGCTATGTGGCGGCCACCGACCAGAAGACCGGCCAGGAGCTCTGGGTGACGAAGGTCTATGCGACCCCGCACGACCCTGACATGGAGGACGACAAGCAGGACCTGTTCATCGCCCGGCTCGACCTCATCGAGAACGGCAAGGCGCTGCGAGTCACCGACGAGCGGGGCGGACGTTATCGCCTTGACCTCGCGACCCGGACGGTCACCCGGCCCTGATCACCACCTGCGGCCTTAAGGATTGAGGTTGAGCAGCGCCGGATCACCACCCTGGGCGGCGATGTTGATGCTCACCGCGCGTTCCACGGCGTAGCGCAGCAGAGCCTGCGGGCCGCCGGCCTTGGGTCCCGTGCCCGAGAGGCCCTCGCCGCCGAACGGCTGGA
>JANXXA010000044.1 GCA_025350885.1 Phenylobacterium sp. | reverse complement strand
GTAGCAGGTCCCGTTCGGTTTTTTTAGGAGAGCTTAGAAACACAGTTCGAAAATAGGGCAGGGACGATCAGGGCACGCGTTCCCAGCCTGAGAAGATGAGCCGAACCTTCGACTCCTCCTCTCGGTCTGGAACCACCGCCTCGACGACATTCCTGCCCGCTTAGAGGAATCATTCAACGACGGACCTTCCGGTCCCGTGTTCGAGCAGCGGCTCGAAACTGGGATCGGTTGCGCGTCGGAAAGGCACTCGGTAGTCGTGGCTCGCTCGTTCCCCATCTCCCAGACCCGAAACATCGGGATCATGGCGCACATCGATGCGGGGAAAACCACGACCACCGAGCGTGTCCTGTACTACACGGGCGTCTCGCGCAAGATGGGTGAAGTCCACGAGGGCACGACCCAGATGGACTGGATGGAGCAGGAGCAGGAGCGCGGAATCACGATCACATCGGCCGCGACCACCGCGTTCTGGAACGGCAAGCGTCTGAACATCATCGACACCCCCGGCCACGTCGACTTCACCATCGAAGTCGAGCGTTCGCTGCGCGTGCTGGACGGCGCCGTCGCGGTGCTGGACGGCAACCAGGGCGTCGAGCCGCAGACTGAAACCGTCTGGCGTCAGGCCGATCGCTACAACGTTCCGCGCATCGTGTTCGTCAACAAGATGGACAAGATCGGCGCCGACTTCCAGATGTGCCTGCGCACCATCCGCGAGCGCCTGGGCGTCAAGGCCGTGCCGATCCAGCTGCCGATCGGCTCGGAAATCAACCTGAAGGGCATCGTCGACCTGGTCCGCATGAAGGCGGTGGTCTGGGACTCAGAAGGCCTCGGCGCCAACTACCATGACGAAGAGATCCCCGCCGACATGAAGGAGGCCTGCGACGAGGCCCGTCACTACATGATCGAAAACTCCGTCGAACTCGATGACGAGGCGATGGAGGCCTATCTGTCGGGCGAGGAGCCGTCGGTCGAGGTCATCAAGAAGTGCCTGCGCAAGGCCGTGCTGACCGGCGCCTTCTACCCGATCCTGGCCGGCTCGGCGTTTAAGAACAAGGGTGTCCAGCCGCTGCTCGACGCCGTGGTCGACTATCTGCCCTCGCCGGTGGATATCCCGCCGACGCCCGGCATCGACTTCAAGACCGAACAGCCGGTGACGCGGCGCGCGTCGGACGACGAGCCGCTGTCGATCCTGGCGTTCAAGATCATGGACGATCCCTTCGTCGGCTCGCTGACCTTCTGCCGCATCTATTCCGGCAAGCTCGAGACCAGCATGGGCCTCTTGAACTCCAGCCGCGACAAGAAGGAACGCGTCGGCCGCATGCTGCTGATGCACTCCAACAACCGCGAGGACATCAAGGAAGCCTACGCCGGCGACATCATCGCGCTGGCCGGCCTGAAGGACACGCGCACGGGCGACACCCTGTGCGATCCGCTCAAGTCGCCGGTGATCCTGGAAAAGATGGACTTCCCGGCCCCGGTGATCGAGATCGCCATCGAGCCGAAGTCCAAGGCCGACCAGGAAAAGCTCGGCGTCGCGCTCGCCAAGATGGTGTCCGAGGATCCGTCCTTCACGGTCCAGACCGACCAGGAGTCGGGCCAGGTGATCATGCGCGGCATGGGCGAGCTGCACCTGGACATCAAGGTCGATATCCTGCGGCGCACCTACAAGGTGGAAGCCAACATCGGCGCCCCTCAGGTGGCCTATCGCGAGAGCCTGGGTAAGGTCACCGACATTGACTACACTCACAAGAAGCAGACCGGCGGCACGGGCCAGTTCGCCCGCGTGAAGATCAAGTTCGAGCCCGGCGAGCAGGGCTCCGGCTTCGTCTTCGAAAGCTCGGTGGTCGGCGGCTCGGTGCCAAAGGAATTCATTCCCGGCGTGCAGAAAGGCCTGGAACAGGCCAAGGAAAACGGCTTGCTGGCCGGCTTCCCGGTGATCGATTTCAAGGCTTCGCTCTACGACGGCGCCTTCCACGATGTGGACTCATCGGTGCTCGCCTTCGAAATCGCCGCCCGCGCGGCGTTCCGCGAACTGCGCGAGCGCGGCGCGCCCAAGCTGCTCGAGCCGATCATGAAGGTCGAGGTGGTGACGCCGGACGAATACATGGGCGACGTCATCGGCGACCTCAACAGCCGCCGCGGCCAGATCCAGGGCACCGA
>JANXXA010000248.1 GCA_025350885.1 Phenylobacterium sp. | reverse complement strand
ACCTGGTCTTTGGCGGCGATCGCGCCGACGAGTTCGAGCGGCGACTTGCAGGCGCCTCCTATGAGGCGATCGCGCAAGCCGGCGGCGGCATCGTCTCGACCATGCGCGCCACCCGCGAGGCCAGCGAGGCGGATCTTGTGGCCGGCGCCCTTCCCCGGTTGGACGCCCTGATCGCCGAGGGCGTGACGACGGTGGAGGTCAAGTCAGGCTATGGCCTGGCGCTGGAGCCTGAACTGAAGTCCCTGCGCGCTGTCCGGGCGCTGGGCGCGCGCCGACCGGTCACCGTCCGCGCCACCTTCCTGGGCGCCCATGCCCTGCCCCCTGAGTTCGCCGGCGACCCGGAGGGCTATATCGACCTTGTCTGTCGCGAAATGATACCGGCTGTGGCCGCGGCCGGTCTCGCCGACGCGGTCGATGCATTCTGCGAGGGGATCGGATTCACCCTTGCCCAGACGCGAAGGGTGTTCGAGGCCGCGCGGGTCCATGGCCTGCCGGTGAAGCTGCACGCCGAGCAACTCTCTATCCAGCATGGGGCGGCGCTTGCCGCCGAGTTCGGCGCGCTCTCCGCCGACCACCTTGAGCACCTCGACTTGGCCGGCCTCGGCGCGATGGCGCGGGCGGGAACTGTCGCGACCCTGCTGCCGGGCGCCTACTACTTCGTCCGTGAAACCCAAGCGCCGCCCGTTGATGCCTTGCGCGCAGCTGGGATCCCCATGGCGCTCGCCACGGACTGCAATCCCGGCACCTCGCCGCTGACCTCGCCGCTTCTGGTGATGAACATGGCTGCAACGCTCTTTCGCCTGACCGTTGAAGAATGCCTGGCCGGCGTGACCCGCGAGGCGGCCCGGGCGCTCGGCCTGCTGGGCGAAACCGGCACACTGGAGGCCGGAAAGCGTTGCGATCTGGCCATCTGGGACATCGAGCGACCAGCCGAGCTCGTCTACCGCATGGGGTTCAATCCGCTCCACGCGCGCGTCTGGGGTGGAACATGAACGACGTCATCCTGCGGCCCGGCAAGGTCCATCTCGCCGACTGGCGCGCTATCTATGCCGGCGCGGGCGCCCGCCTCGATCCAGCGTCTGCCTCGCCGATCTCGGCCAGCGCGGCGGCGGTCGAGCGCATCCTCGCCAGGGGCGAGCCTGTCTACGGCATCAATACCGGGTTCGGGAAACTGGCTAGCGTGCGGATCGAGGCGGCGGACCTCGAGACCCTTCAGCGGAACATCGTGTTGTCGCACGCCGCCGGGGTGGGTGAGCCGTCACCGGTCGCGGTCATCCGGCTGATGCTCGCGCTGAAGCTCGCCAGCCTGGCGCAGGGCGCGTCCGGGGTGCGCCCGGCCACCATCACGCTCCTTGAGGCCATGCTGGCCAGGGGCCTGACGCCGGTGGTGCCGGCGCAGGGATCGGTGGGCGCTTCGGGTGATCTCGCCCCGCTGGCGCACATGGCCGCGACTATGATCGGCGTGGGCGAGATCTTCGTGGGCGAGGCGCGCCAACCGGCAGCGCAGGCCCTGGCCGAGGCGGGCCTGGCGCCCCTGACCCTGGGGCCGAAGGAAGGCCTCGCCTTGCTGAATGGCACACAGTTCTCGACCGCCAACGCGCTTGCCGCCCTGTTTGGGGCCGAGAGACTATACCGCTCCGCCCTCGTCACTGGCGCCTTATCCACAGAAGCGGCGAAGGGATCGGACACGCCCTTCGACCCCCGCATCCATGCGCTGCGCGGTCACGCCGGTCAGATCGAGACCGCGCGCGCGCTCCGCGGCCTTATGGCGGGCTCGGCGATCCGCAACTCGCACCTGAAGGACGACGAGCGGGTGCAGGATCCCTATTGCCTGCGCTGTCAGCCCCAGGTGATGGGGGCGGCGCTGGACATCCTGCGCCAAGCCGCCACGACCCTGGCCACCGAAGCCAACGGCGTCACCGACAACCCGTTGATTTTCGCGGACAGCGACGAGGCCCTTTCGGGAGGTAACTTCCACGCCGAACCGGTGGCCTTTGCCGCCGACATCATCGCCCTTGCCGTCTGCGAGATCGGCTCGCTGGCGGAGCGGCGGATCGCCATGCTGGTGGACCCGGCGCTGTCGGGCCTGCCGGCCTTCCTGACGCCGAAGCCGGGTCTCAATTCCGGGTTCATGATTGCCCAGGTCACGGCTGCCGCCCTGGTCTCGGAGAACAAGCAGCGCGCATACCCGGCCAGCGTCGACTCCATCCCGACCTCGGCCAACCAGGAGGATCATGTCTCCATGGCCGCCCACGGCGCTCGCCGCGTCCTTGCCATGGTGGAAAACGCCATCGCGGTGATCGGTATCGAACTGCTGGCGGCGGCCCAGGGCTGCGACTTCCACGGCCCCCTCACCTGCTGCCCGGCGCTGGAAGCGACCCGCACGCTGCTGCGCGCCGAGGTTCCGCATCTGACCGACGACCGCCACTTCCATCCCGACATCGCCGCCGCCATCGCCCTGGTACGGTCCGGCGCGGTGATTGCTGCTGCGGCCGACGTGCCCCTGCCCGGGGTCGCCTGATGGACGGGCTGCGGATCCAACGCGGCGCCGCGCCTTTGCTGGTCAGCTTCCCACACACCGGGACGGAAATCCCCCCGGAGATCGAGGCGCGCTTGCTGTCGCCTTGGCGGGCGCGCATCGACGCCGACTGGTGGGTCGACCGGCTCTACGATTTCGCGCGCGACCTGGGAGCGACGACGGTGCGCACGACGATCAGCCGCAGCGTCATCGACGTCAACCGCGATCCCTCGGGCGCCTCGCTTTATCCCGGCCAGGCGACGACCGCGCTCTGCCCTACGACCACCTTCGACGGTGACCCGCTCTACGCGGCCGGCGCCGAGCCGGATGACATCGAGATCACGCGGCGTCGCCGACAGTGGTTCGAGCCCTATCATGCCGCCGTCGCGGCCGAGTTGGCGCGCCTCAAGGCCGACCATGGCCGGGTCGTCCTCTACGACGCCCACGCGATCCGGTCACGGGTGCCGCGGCTGTTCGACGGGGAGCTGCCGCAGTTCAACATCGGCACGAACAGCGGCGCCT
The DNA here is from genome assembly GCA_025350885.1 of Phenylobacterium sp. Taxonomy (GTDB): domain Bacteria; phylum Pseudomonadota; class Alphaproteobacteria; order Caulobacterales; family Caulobacteraceae; genus Phenylobacterium. The sequence goes on along the minus strand of JANXXA010000248.1, from coordinate 7,024 downwards.
CCTGCGCGACGGCCTTGACCGCCGCTGTCGAAGCCGCGTGCGACGTCGCGGGGGCCAGCCGGGCTACCGATGGCCGCTTCAAGGGCGGCTGGACGACCCGTCACTATGGCCAGCCCCGCACTGGGGTGCATGCGATCCAGATGGAACTCGCCTGCCGCGGCTACATGGATGAACCTGCCGGTCCGCCGACGCCGGACGCCTGGCCCACCCACTTTTCCGAGGGTCGGGCCGCGGCCCTTCGCGCCACCCTCACCGATGTCCTGAAGGCCTGCCTGGCCTTCGCTGTCTCATGAGTTGACCATGACCCGCCTTGACCCCAACCGCGTCATCCGCGCCGCCACCGGCACGGACCTCAGCGCCAGGAGCTGGCTCACCGAGGCGCCGCTCCGGATGCTGATGAACAATCTGCATCCCGACGTCGCCGAGCGCCCGGAGGAACTGGTCGTCTATGGCGGAATCGGCCGGGCGGCCCGGGACTGGGAGAGCTTCGACAAGATCGTCGAGACGCTGCGCCGACTGGGGGACGACGAGACCCTGCTCGTGCAGTCAGGCAAGCCGGTGGGCGTCTTCCGCACCCACCCCGACGCCCCGCGCGTACTGATCGCCAACTCAAACCTCGTCCCTCGGTGGGCGACCTGGGACCACTTCAACGAACTCGATCGCAAGGGGCTGGCCATGTACGGCCAGATGACCGCCGGCTCGTGGATCTATATTGGAGCCCAGGGCATCGTTCAGGGCACCTATGAGACCTTCGTGGAGATGGGCCGCCAACACTATGGCGGCGACCTCGCTGGCCGCTGGCTGCTGACCGCCGGCCTGGGCGGCATGGGCGGCGCCCAGCCTCTGGCCGCGGTCATGGCCGGAGCCTCATGCCTGGCCATCGAATGCCAGGCCTCGCGGATCGAGATGCGCTTGCGCACCGGTTACCTGGACCGGGCCACGGAGGATGTCGATGAGGCGTTGGCTATCGTTACAAAGGCTTGCGCAACGAAGGCGCCAGTTTCGGTAGGGTTGCTGGGAAACGCGGCGGACTTATTGCCCGAACTCTTCAAGCGCGGCGTGCGCCCGGACCTGCTGACGGATCAGACGTCGGCCCATGACCCGGTGAACGGCTATCTCCCCAAAGGCTGGACCCTGGAGCGGTGGGTCGCCATGCGCGACCAGGACCCGGCTCAGGTCGAAGCGGCGGCCCGAAGCTCGATGGCCGAGCACGTCCAGGCCATGCTCGACTTCCAGGCCGCCGGCGTTCCAACCGTCGACTACGGCAACAACATCCGCCAGATGGCCAAGGAGGCCGGCGTCGCCAACGCCTTCGACTTCCCGGGTTTCGTTCCGGCCTACATCCGCCCGCTGTTCTGCCGCGGGATCGGGCCGTTCCGCTGGGTGGCGCTGTCCGGCGACCCGGAGGACATCTACAAGACCGACGCCCGGGTAAAGGCGCTGATCCCTGACGATCCGCATCTGCATAACTGGCTCGACATGGCGGCCGACAGGATCAAGTTCCAGGGCCTGCCGGCGCGCATCTGCTGGGTCGGCCTCGGCGACCGCGACCGGCTTGGCCTGGCGTTCAACGAGATGGTCGCCTCCGGCGAGCTGAAGGCGCCGATCGTCATCGGCCGCGATCACCTGGACTCTGGCTCGGTTGCCTCCCCCAACCGGGAAACCGAGGCGATGCGCGACGGCTCCGACGCGGTCTCCGACTGGCCCCTGCTCAATGCGCTGCTGAACACCGCCTCGGGCGCGACCTGGGTCTCGTTGCATCACGGGGGCGGCGTCGGCATGGGCTTCTCCCAACACGCCGGCATGGTGATAGTCTGCGATGGCACCGAAGCCGCCGCCCGGCGCATCGCCCGCGTGCTGTGGAATGATCCGGCCACCGGCGTGATGCGCCACGCCGATGCCGGCTATGACATCGCCCTGGACGTCGCGCGGGAGAAGGGCCTGGACCTCCCCGGGATCCTGGCGTGACGTTGCGGGTTCTGCGGGCGGCGGACCGCCCGGAACAGCCGTGGAAAAACGGCGGTGGCGTGACGCGCGAAATCGCGGTCGGGCCAACCGGAGCGGGGCTGACGAGCTTCGACTGGCGGGTCAGTCTGGCGGTCGTCGCCGAACCTGGACCCTTCTCGGCTTTCCCCGGCGTCGACCGCACGCTCACGGTTCTCGACGGCCAACTGAGGCTCGCCTTCGGCCACGCGCCGACTGTCACGCTGACCAGCGCCTCGCCGCCCCTGATGTTTCCCGCCGACGTGGACTGTCAGGGTATCCCCGTCGGTGGATCGGCCCTGGACCTGAATGTCATGGTCCGGCGGGCGCTGTACCGCGCGCGTGTCGAACGCCTGGAAGGGCGCGATTGGGACTGCGCTGGCGACGTCGCCCTGCTGGTCGCCCTCGGCGCCGTTGAACTGTCGGGCGACGCTGGCGAATGGCGGCTCGGACGCTACGACGCCGCCTTTAGCGCCGCCGAGCGCCCCGTCCGGGCCCTGGCGGTGCGGGGCCCGCGGTCGCCATCACTCTGACCGCCGGAGCAAGCTGACCAATCGTTGGAGCCAGAGTCTCAGGGATCTTGGCGGACCGTCTCGATGGTAAGGTGCGAGAGGGTCGGAAACGTTTCCAACCGTCGCCGATAGAAGGCCGCATCCCGCGCCGAACTGGTCGCCACACAGATGATTGCGCCGAGATGACCCGGGCCCAGCCGCCACAGATGCAGGTCGGCCACCCGGTCGCCGCACGCCTCGACCACCTGGCGCATTCGCTCGCCGAGCCGCTCGTCAGGGTTCATGTCCATCAGGATGGCCCCGGTGTCGCGGATCAGCCCGTAGGACCAGCTGGCGATCACCACGGCGCCGACGATGCCCGCGAGTGGGTCCATCCAAAGCCACCCGAACAACCGCGCCAGCACCAGCCCCACGATGACGAGAACCGAGACCGCCGCGTCAGCCATCACGTGGATGACGGCGGCGCGCATGTTGTTGTCGCGGTGGTGCGCCGCATGCCCGTGCTGGTGTTCCTCGAAGACCGCCACGTGCGCGGGCTCCGAGCCCAACCGCAGATGGGCGATGAAAGCGTGGGGCTCGGGGATCTCCTCCAGCGACTCCAGGAATCCGCCGCGCTCGGCGAACGCGAAGACCTGCCGGGCCCCGCCAGGCCGCTCGGTCTCCAGAGTGACCGTCTCGGCCGGCGCACCCTCGCCGTCCCAGCGCAGCCGGAACCGAGGCGGGACACCGTCTTCGAAGACGCTCAGGACGGCGGAGCCTGACGCCGTGACGAGATGGTGGTCCTCGTCATGACTTCGGTCATCCTCGTGGTCGCCATGTCTATGGCCATGGTGATGACGCCCGCCGCTGCTCAGCAGCCAGGCGCTGGCGACGTTTACCCCCAGGCCCACGATAGCGATTGGAATTGCCTGTCCAAAATGGATCGCCACGGGATGCAGGAAACGAAGGATGGCTTCATAGGCGATCAGCAGCGCGATCATCGCCAGCACGATCGCGCTGGTGAAGCCGGCCAGGTCCCCGAGCTTTCCCGTGCCGAACGTGAAGCGCCGGTCTTCGGCGTGCCGTCGGGAATAGGTATAGGCCATCGCCGCCAGGAGCAGCGCCCCGGCATGGGTGGACATGTGGAGGCCGTCGGCCACCAGCGCGATGGAGCCGAAGATCAGTCCGCCAACGATCTCGGCGACCATCATCAGGCCACACAGCCAGATGACGCCCCAGGTCCGGCGTTCGCTGGCTTCGTGGGTCGCACCGAGAAAGGCGTGGCTATGACTTAGGTCCAAGGTGTTTGGGACGGAGTCCGACATGCAGATGGCCTTCATTTGAGATAGGTGCGGACAACCGCCATCAGCTCATCAGCGGCTTCGATGTCGAGCGCGCCAGGGTGTTTCGCCGGATCAACCAGGTGGGTGCGGATGTGATCCTCGACCACCTCGGCCATGAGCCCCGCCATGGCGCCGCGGACGCCCGCGATCTGATGCATGACCCTTTCGCAGCCCGCCTCAGCCTCGAGGGCGCGTTCAATCGCCTCGACCTGGCCCCGAATTCGCCGAACCCGATCCAGCAGGCGTTGCTTGTCTCTGATCGTGTGCATTCGCACCCTATAGGATAGGGGGATAGCCTATGCAAATGGCAATCGCGCGGGTTTTGACCGTTTAACCGGACCTCGGCCCGAAAAGACCCTCCTCGTCCTAAATTCAGGCCGCTGTCGCAGAGCGCCGCTACCACCCGCGTAGCTTCGACTGTGGACGGCGCGGTCGCCTCGATCAGATACAGGACGGTATGGGCCTCGCGGCCGTCCCAGCGAGCCCGAAACCCAGTCCGCGACGCGTGCCCAGGGTGCGTCCACGGTCGGACGTGGAGCATTTTCATAAGACCCTGCGTAGGGTCTTTTCATAAATACAATCAAAGAGAAAGATGGTGCCGCCTGCGTGACTCGAACACGCGACCCCCGCATTACGAATGCGGTGCTCTACCAGCTGAGCTAAGGCGGCCCTGGTTCCTTGTTGTCGGCCCTTGTCCGGCGGTCGGGCAGGCCCGGCCGCGAGGAGGGCCTATCTAGCGGGTCCGCGCCCGCTCGCCAAGCCGCCACGGCCAAGCGGGCCTGCCGTCGCGCCCGGCAGGGGTTCGGCCGCGCCCGTCTCGTCGTCGTCATAGCCCGCCCCGTCCGCCGGATAGAGCACCGGCTCGCCCCCTTCGACGGTCAGGAAGGGCTGCGCATCGGCATAGGCGATCGGCAGGCGGGGCAGCTCGCTCAGGCCGCGCTCGGCTCGTTCATGGCGCGGGTGGATCAGTTCGCCGGTCTCGGCATAGGTCATCGCCAGCCGCGCCCAGTCCGACGCCTGGTAGGCGAAGGCGCGGCCCTCGGGATCGAGGTCGGACCAGTCCGGCTCGTGCGGGGCGGCCATCCCTCGCGCCAGCCACACCCTGGCCTCGTCCGGCAGGCCGGCGGCGAAGGCGACACGGGCCTGCAAGCCGGCGATCCGCGCGGTCAGCGGGGCTGCGTCCAGCGCGGTCATCGCCTGGCCAGCGCCGGCCGCATCGCCGAGCATCAGCGCCTGCTCGACGCCGAGGATATAGCTTTCGCGGTGGGTCGGGTTCTGGGCGGCCAGTACGCTCAGCCGCCGGGCGCGTTGAGGCGGCGTCTCGGCGGTGTTCAGGTCGCGATAGGCCAGCCACAGCGCCGGGTGCGGCGCGGCCTTCCAGGCCTGTTCCAGCGCCGTAGCGGCCCGCCCGAGCTTGCCGTGGGCGGCCAGCAGGCGCGCGGCCATCACCACGCCGGGGGCAAAGCCGGGGCGCAACCGGGCGGCCTCCACGGCGCTGTCCAGCGCCTGGGCTCGGGCCTTGGGGTCGGTGGCCTGTTCGCCCTGGGCGGCCAGGGCGGCGAGCAGGGCGGCGCGCGCCCGCTCGGCGACCACCGGCGGGACGATTTTGCGGTCCAGGGCGTTCTTCACCAGCTCCAGCCCGGCGAGCCAGTCGGCGGCTTCCAGGCGGGATTCCAGCAGCACGCGCCAGGCCCAGCGGGCGCTGCGGGTCTCACCGAACGCTTCCTGCGCGTGCCGTAGCGCGGTCTGCCGTTCGCCCTGGGCCAGCGCCAGCTGCATCAGCCCCCGGTGGCCGGCCAGCCGCATCTCCGGGGCGCCCAGCATGGCGGCGTAGGCGGCGCGCGCGGCGGGAACGTCGCCGGCGGCCTCGGCGGCCTGAGCGGCCAGCACCTTGACCAGGCCCGGCGTCTCGTCAGCCAGTTCGGCCGCCTTCCGCGCCAGGCGACGCGCCTCCGAGCCGTCGCCGGCCGCGGCGGCCAGAAACCCGCCGGTTAGGGCCTCGTTGGCCTGGCGCCGGCGGCTTTCGGCCCGGGTCCGCGCGGCGCGGCGGGGGGCCGCCAGGATCCACAGCAGGGTCTGCCAGGCCAAGGTGGCCAGGAGGGCGACGAACAGCACGATCAGCGCCAGGGCTGAGGCGGTCATGTCAGCCCGCCAGCCCAGCCAGATGACGCTGGCCCGGCCGGCGTCGCCGCTCAGCGCCAGGCTGGCGACCGCCACGGCGGCGACGAGCAGGATGACCAGCGCGGCGCGGATCATCCGCCGGCTCCCGCCTCGCCCACGCCGGTTTCCCCCCCCAGGGCCCGCAGGGCGCGGGCGCGCAGCTCTGCGGCGTTGCGGTCGATCTCGGTGCGTCGCTCGGCGCGGCCGCGCCAGTCGGCCATCGCCTCGCGCGCGGCGGGCGGCAGGGTGTCGAGGGTGTGCAGGGCGCGCTCAAGGTCGCCGTCCTCCACCTGCCGTTCGGCGCGGGCCAGCACGGCGTCAGCGCCGGCGCCGGCCACGTCGCCGACCCGGCGCAGGCTGACCACGCGCGACAGAGCATAGACGATGCGGGCGCGCAGCCCCGCGCCCTCGGCCGGCGCCTGGGCGGCGCTGGCGGCGTGCGCGGCGGACTGTGGAAAGCTGGCGGCCAGCGCCGCGCGGCTGGGCGCGCCGGCGATCGACAGCCGCGCCAGCGCCTGCAACTCCGGCGAGGGCGGGGTCAGCGCGCGCAGGCTGGCGAGCGCCTCGGCGAAGGGGCCGGTGGACTGGGCGGCCTGCGCTACGGCGGCGGCGGCGAGCACCGCAGCGGCGGCCCGGGACATCTGCGCCTGACGCCCCTCCAAGCTGGCGACACGCGCGCTGAGCCGCGCCACATCGGGCGTGGGCCCGGCCGCAGCCAGGGCTGGCTCGGCGGCGGCGGCGGCTGGCGCGGCGTTGCCTCCAGGCTGGGGTTCAGCGGTCGGAACGCCCTGGGCGCGGACGCCCGTTGAAGGCTTCGGCAGCAGCAGGCGCGGCCCGAAACTGGCGATCGCCACGCCGGCCAGCACGCAGAGCACGGCAAAGGCGATCATTGCCCAGAAGCTCGCGCCGAGCAGCGGCCGCGGCCGCCAGGCGGCCGGATCCTTGGGCGCGGGGGTGTCGGAGGGATCGGAAGGTCGGCTCATGGGCGACGGTCTATCAGATTCAGCAGCGCCGCTTCGAGCGGCATGGACGGGAAGGCGCGCTCGG
>JANXXA010000597.1 GCA_025350885.1 Phenylobacterium sp. | reverse complement strand
AGCCCTTCGTCGCCGTGGACACCGAGTTCATGCGCGAGACCACCTATTGGCCGAAGTTGTGCCTGATCCAGGCCGCCGGGTGGATTTCGCCAGAGGCTTGATGCGCTCGACCAAGGCTGCGCCGGCATCGATATCGACGCCGGCCTGGGCATAGGTGAGGCCGTTGGGCCGGTCGGACATCGGGACGCCTTCGACAGAAATGAGCGGTGCGCGAAACGCGGCCTTGCAGACTCGGCCCCGCGCCGGGCTATAGCTAGTCGATGACGCCGATTACGACCACCGCCGAACTCGCGGTGTTTTGCGACAAGCTCAAAGGCCAGCCCTTCGTCGCGGTGGACACCGAGTTCATGCGCGAGACGACCTATTGGCCAAGGCTGTGTCTGATCCAGGCCGCCGCCGGGAGCGCGGAGGCGTGCATCGACCCTCTGGCCGAAGGCATGGACCTTGAGCCGTTCCTCGAGATCATGCGCGACGAGACGATCCTCAAGGTGTTTCACGCCGCCCGCCAGGATGTGGAAATCTTCAACAATCTGAACGCCATGCCTCGGCCGCTTTTCGACACTCAGGTCGCCGGCATGGCGGCGGGCTTCGGCGAGCAGATCGCCTATGACGCCCTGGTTCGCCAGATGCTGAAGATCGAACTCGACAAGTCCTCGCGGTTCACCGACTGGGCGCGCAGGCCCCTGTCGGACAACCAGCTGACCTACGCCCTGGCCGACGTGACCCACCTGGCGGCGCTCTATCCGATCCTGCACGACCGGCTGGCGACCGAGGGGCGGCTGGGCTGGGTCACCGACGAAATGGCCAACCTTACCGATCCGGCGATCTATGATGTCGAGCCGGAGAACGCCTGGAAGCGCCTGCGCCCGCGCAAGCACACGGCCAAATATATGGCGGTCTACAAGGCCGTCGCCGCTTGGCGTGAGCGGACCGCCCAGTCCCGTGACCAGCCGCGCGGGCGGATCGTCAAGGACGAAGCGATCGACGAGATCGCCACCCAGGCGCCCACCGACGCCGATCAGCTGGACCGGCTGCGCTCGGTGCCCAAGGGGTTTTCCGGATCGCGCTTCGGGCCCGACCTGCTGGCGGCGATTCGCGAGGCGCTGAAGGATCCTGAGGCCTACGCACCGGTGGTCGAGCGGTCGCGGACCTCCGCCTCGCCGGCAGCCGGGGCGGTGGTCGAGCTGTTGAAGGTGCTGCTGAAGGCGCGCGCCGAGGAGGCCGGGGTGGCGTCCAAGCTGATCGCCACGGTCGCCGACCTCGAACAGATCGCCAACGACGACGACGCCGACACCTCGGCGCTGAAGGGCTGGCGTCGCGAGGCGTTCGGCGAGGATGCGCTTCGGCTCAAGCGCGGCGAACTGGCGCTGGTGCTGGACGGCGCCCGCGTCCGGGTGGTGGAGGTCCGGCGCGCGCCCAAGACCGCCGGTTAGAGCCCCACCTCGCTGGGATGGGCCTCATTCAACAGCGGCTCACCGGTGAGATACCGCCGCAGGTTCTCCAGGAAGAGCTCATCACCACGGCCGAGGTTGCCGTCCCCGGAGTTGGAGGTATGCGCGCTGACCCGGATCTTCGGGTGGTCCCAGATCCAGTGGTCGGCGGGCAGGGGCTCGGTCTGAAAGACGTCCAGCACCGCATGGGCCGGCTGGTCGCGGTCCAGCCCCGCCCTCAGCGCATCTTCGTCCACCAGTCCGCCACGGCCGATATTGATCAGGATCGCGCCGGGCTTCAGCGCCTGGAAGAAGCCCGCGTCGCACAGGTTTCGGGTCTCATCGTTGAGCGCGCAGGCCAGGACGACGACATCGGCCTCGAGCAGCACATCCGCCAGTTCGGAGATGCCGATGACCCGGTCGGCCAGCGGGTCGGGCGTGGGGTTGCGGCGCACCACGGTCAGGTCCACGCCGAACGGCTTGATACGTCTGGCGATCTCGTGGCCGATGTTGCCGAACCCCACCAGCACCCAGCGGGTGCTGGCCAGCTCGCGGTAGGGCGTGGGCTTCCATTCCCGGCTCGCCTGCAACGCCGCCTGGGCCTGGATCGGAACCTGCAGGCTGAGCGCATGGGCGACCACATATTCGGCGATCGGTGTGGCCTGGGCGCTCGACTTGGAGAGGCGGACGCCTTTTTCCAGGATCGAACGGAACATCGGGTTGTCGATGCCGGCGGCCATGATCTGGGTCCAGCGCGGGGCCTGCGCCTTCATCAGCCGGCTGTAGAGCTGGCGCAGGGTTCCCGAGGCGTAGCTGTCCAGGCTGAGCCAGACGACTTCAGGATCAACGTCCTCGGCGCTGATCGGCTGACCGCCCCGTTCGTAGGCGTCGGCGGACACGGCGGTAACGATCTCGGCGTCGGGGGCGAACGCCGCCACCCGGCCGCCGACCCGCTCGGCGGCGGCCTTGGTCATCAGGATCTGCATGCCTTCAGCCTAGCTCGAGTTTAAGTTTCAGGGCGGACGCCACGGTCTGGGCGCGCTTGGCGGTCTGTTCGCCCAGCAGCATGTCCTCCCAACCGCGTGATGCGGTCAAGATCAGCCGTCCGCCGTGGACGCTGAGGTTTGATCGTTCTAACAAACGCGGGTTGCGGCCGGAGAGGTCGCACCCCAGGCGCACGGCGGCCCCCAGGGCGCGGGCGCGCTGGCGTCGTTCGACGGACACCACACGGGCGATGGTGGCGGCCTCGGGCAGGTTGGGCGCGGTGGTGTGGCGGGCGAAGGCGACGCTGGCCAGGAAGCCGCGCTCAGCGTGGTTCATTCCCGCGATCGGCGCGCGCAACACCTGCTCGAAAGCCAGATCCGCCCGATGATCGGGGTGCAGACGCGTGCCGAGGTCGGCTAGGCGGCAGGCAGCGGCCAGCAACACCGGATCGCGGTCGCCAAACACCGGGTCAAGGGTGTCGAAAGCTGGCCGCAGCCAGGCTTCGAGCGCCGCGCCGAGGTCAGCGGTCGCGCCGCGCGCGGCGGTCAGCGCCTCGCAGCCCTCGATCAGCGGGTCGCGGGCGCGCACCGCCGGGTCCATGGCGTCGAGCAACAGCCCCTCGCGCACACCGAACGCCGAGATGGTCACGCGCTCAACCCCCAACCGTTCGATCAGGGCGTCCAGCACGACGGCCGAATAGGGCAGGGTCTCCACCCGCTTCTTCGACAGGCCCTGCATCCGCTCCAGCGACCCGCGCGACTGGCGCGCCACCAGTCGCGAGACATCCAGGGCGTCGGCGCGACTCATCTCGTACTGATGCGCCACGTGCAGCGGGTAGTCGGCCAGTTCCATGTGAAACAGCGCCAGGTTGCGCCAGGCGCCGCCGACCGCGTGGAAGCTGCGGGTGGCGAACCGTTCGGCGACGGGACCGAGGGCCGCGTCAATCAGCCGGCGGGTGCGGTCGATGTCGAGCTGGCGTGGCGCACCCAGGGCGAAGGGGCCCAGCGGCAGGGTCGCTCCCGCTTCGGGGCCGACGACGGTCAGCCGCACGAGTTCCAGGCTCGATCCGCCCAGGTCGCCGACCACCCCTTGCGCCTCCGGCTGGCCGGCGATGACCCCGAGCGCGGCATATCGGGCTTCCTCCTCGCCGGTCAGCACCCGCACCGTCAGCCCGGTCTCGTCGCGGATTCGCCGCAGGAAAGCTGGCCCGTCGGCGGCCTCGCGGACGGCGGCCGTCGCCGCGGCGGTGACGTTCTCGGCGGCCCATCCGTCAAGCAGGGCGCGATAGCGGCGGATGGCGACCAGCGCCACTTCGACCCCGTCAGGTGACAGCCGGCCTGTGGAAGGCAGGTCGCGGCCGAGGCCGGCCAGGGCCTTTTCGTTGTAGAGAGTCCAGATCGAGCGCCCGTCGAGCTGATAGATCACCAGACGCACGGAGTTGGATCCGACGTCGATGACGGCTGCCTGCCGGGATTGCGGCTGGCTATCCCCGCGAGGCCACATGATCGATCGCGCGCGGCATGTCCTTCACCTTCTGGCCTCTACCTGAAAGGCTGGGATTGGTCATGAAATACTCGTGCGCGGAAAAGGCGCCCGGATGGTCCCAGGACGGATCGCGGCTGTAGCGGCCGGTGTCGTCGAGGGTCCAGCTCTGGGCTTCGTCCTTCAGGTTGGCGAGCATGATCTGCTGCAGCACCTGTTGGTGGACCGTGGGGTTCTCGATCGGTGTCAGGCACTCGACGCGGCGGTCGAGGTTGCGGGGCATCCAGTCGGCCGAGGAGATGAACACACGCGCCGCGGGCGAGGGCAGGGGCGCGCCATTGGCGAAGGCGACGATCCGGCCATGCTCCAGGAACCGGCCGACGATGCTCTTGACCTGGATATTCTCCGACAGCCCGGGGACCCCGGGCCGCAGGCAGCAGATGCCGCGGATCACCAGCTCGATGACGACCCCGGCCTGGCTGGCCGCATAAAGGGCGTCGATGATCTGGGGATCGACCAGGGAGTTCATCTTGGCCCAGATTCCAGCCGGCTCACCCTGCGCGGCGCCTGCGGCCTCGCGGGCGATCAGCGCCAGCAGGTCGCGCTTCATGGTGACCGGCGAGAAGGACAGCTTCTCCAGCCCCTCGGGCTCGGCATAGCCGGTGACGAAATTGAACAGCTTGGCCGAGTCCCGGGCCAGCGCCGCGTCGGTGGTGAACAGCGACAGGTCGGTATAGAAGCGCGCCGTCACCGGATGATAGTTGCCGGTGCCGAAATGGCAGTAGCTGCGCAGGGTGTCGCCCTCCCGCCGCACTACCGTCGAGAGCTTGGCGTGGGTCTTATATTCCACGAAGCCGAAGACGATGTGGACCCCGGCGCGTTCCAGGTCGCGGGCCCATTTCAGGTTCGCCGCCTCGTCGAACCGCGCCTTGATCTCGATCACCGCGGTGACGTTCTTGCCCGCCTCGGCCGCCTCGATCAGGGCCGCGACGATCGGGCTGTCCTGCGACGTGCGATAGAGCGTCTGCTTGATCGCCAGGACGTTGGGGTCGCGGGCCGCCTGCCGCAGGAACTGCACCACCACGTCGAAGCTCTCGAACGGGTGATGGACCAGGATGTCCTTTTCGCGGATCGCGGCGAAGCAGTCCCCGCCATGATCGCGGATGCGCTCGGGGAACCGCGGCTCGAACACCTTGAATTTCAGTTCCGGCCGGTCCGGCGGGATCAGCTGGGTCAGTTCGTCCAGGCCGAGCAGGCCGTCGATCTGGATGATGTCCCGTGGCTGGGCGTGCAGGCTGGAACAGATGAACCCTTGCAGGTCCTCGGGCATGGTGGCGTCGATCTCCACGCGCACCACCGAGCCCAGGCGCCGCTGTTTGAGCGCCAGCTCGAACTCGCGGACCAGATCCTCGGCCTCTTCCATGATTTCCACGTCGCTGTCGCGGATCAGCCGGAAGACTCCTTGAGCCTGGATTTCGCAACCCGGGAACAGGTGGTCGAGGAACAGGCTGACGAGGCCCTCGAGCGAGACGAACCGTCGTGTCGCGCGCCTCCGGCCGCCGTTGGCCTGCGGCAGTTCCCAGAACCGTGCGACTTGGGCGGGGATCGGAACCAGGGCGTAGAGCACGCGGCTGTCGGTCAGGCGGCGCAACTTCAGCGCCAGCGAGAAAGCCAGGTTGGGGATGAACGGGAAGGGGTGGGCCGGGTCGATGGCCAACGGCGTCAGCACGGGGAACAGCTGGGAGGCGAACGTCTCCTCCAGGGCGTCCAGTTCGGCGTTGGTGACGTCGCTGGCCGCGACCAGGCTCAATCCCTCGCCGGCCAGTTCGATGCAGAGTTCGCGCCAGCGGGTCTGTTGGTCGCCCATCAGGTCGGCGGCCTCGGCGTTGACCCGCTCCAGCTGTTCGGCCGGCGTCAGCCCATCCTGGCTGGCGACGCGCACGCCTTCGCGCACCTGGGCGCGCAGCCCGGCGACGCGGACCATGTAGAATTCGTCGAGATTGTTGGCGCTGATCGCCAGGAAGCGCAGACGCTCCAGCAGCGGGTGGCGCGGGTTCTCGCTCTCGGCCAGCACCCGGCGGTTGAACGCCAGCCAGGACAGTTCGCGATTGAAGAAGCGGCCGGGCGAAGCGGCAAGCTGGGCGTCCCAGGCCAAGTGCGGCGCGTCGCTCGCGGCATTTGCGGCGATGGGCGCGGCGAAGGTCATGCAAAGGCTCCCAGACAGGTCACGACGTCAAAGTCTGGACGCCGCTTGTGACGGCTTCAAGTCATCCCTCGAAAAGGTCAAGATTTTCCCTATCACCTTCAAGGATCTGCCGGGCCAGAACGCGCGAGACGGGCCGTGTTTCCCCATCCTCGGTCTCATCGAGGCGCCGCACGATCTCTTGCGCGCCGGGGATCGATCTTTCCATGCGACGCAACAGGTAGGGATAGACATCGTCGTGCGGACGAATGTTCCGTTCACTGAAGAACTTGCGAAGCACACCGATGAGCACCTCGTCGTCCGGGGCGGCGATCTCGGCGAGGGGCAGGGCGTTAAGGCGCGAGCGCAGGTCGGGAATCGCGGCCGGCCAGGTCGCCGGCGGCGTGCGCGCGGTCAGCAGCAGGCTCGCGCCGTCCTGGGCCGCCAGGTTGATCAGGTGAAACAGCGCCTCGCCTTCGACGCCTTGATCGACGTCTTCCAGCAGCACCGCGCGCCCGCTCGCCGCAGCCACATCCGGCGCGGTTCGGGCCATCGTCAGGGCCCTGGCCCCCGCCGCCCAGGCGCGCGCCAGGTGGCTCTTGCCGACGCCTTCAGGCCCCGCCAGCACCAGCGTCCCGCCGGGCCAGTCCGGCCAGGCGTCCAGCGCAGTCCTCGCCGCGGCGTTCGAGGCCCCGGGTATGAAGGTGTCGCGGGTCTGGGCGGCGGGCCTGCGCAGGCTCAGCCGAAGTTGCCTGGCCATGCGCCTCGTCCGGGGGTTGGGATCACACTTGCGACCATAGCAAACCCGGCGCGCCCTGCGCCACCTTGCTTGATCAGAGGTCCGCCGTTGCCCTAGCCGCCCCGCCGACCACCAGGGTCCAGCCTTCGGGCCTGAGCAGCTCGATCGGCGAGAAACGGACCTTGTAGGCCATCTTGTCGGAGCCGCGGACCCAGTAGCCCAGATAGACGTAAGGCAGGCGGGTCAGTCCGGCCTGGATCACGTGGTCGAGGATGATGAAGGAGCCCAGGCTGCGCCGGCTCTGGGTGGGGTCGTAGAAGCTGTAGACCAGGGAAAGCCCGTCGCTCATCAGGTCCACCAGCACGCAGGCGACGAGATCGCCGGGGCCGCCATCCTGAGATCGGGTGCGGTACTCGATGATGTGGGTGCGGACTGCGGTGTCCTCGACCATCGCGACATAGTCGGGCCAGGTCATTTCGGCCATGCCGCCGTTGGCGTGGCGGGCAGTGAGATAGCGGCGCAGCAGGTCGAACTGCTCCATCGTCGCCTCGGCTTCGACGAGGTGGCGTTCCAGGTCCTCGTTGCGAGCGATCGCCTTGCGCTCGGAGCGCGAGAACACGTAGTCGGACACCGGCAACCGTGCGGACACGCACGACGTGCACGCCTCGCAGGCGGGACGGTAGGCGATGTTCTGCGACCGGCGGAAGCCCACCTGGGTCAGGCTGTCGTTGACCGTGGCGCCGTCGGACAGCGGCAGGTGGGCGAACACCTTTCGCTCAAACCGTTCAGGCAGATAGGGGCAGGGCGACGGCGCGGTCAGGAAGAACCTGAGTTGTCGGGTCGGGAAATGCTGCGTCACGGACTTGTGGTCGCCTTCATACCGGTGCGCCTTGAACCTGGATTAGGCGTCATGCCGGAGCTTGGCGCAAGGGCGCAGGCTCAACCGGCGTCCGGGGGCAGCACCGGGGCCTCACGCAGCAGCACGATGGCGATCCGCCGGTTGCCGGGGAGCGTCGGGTCATCGGGATAGAGCGGCTCGGAGGTCGCCTTGCCGGAGACCTGATAGACTCGGTCGGCATCCACGCCGGCGCCTTGCAGAACGCGCCGCGACGAATCCGCGCGCGTGGCCGAAAGCGTCCAGTCGCCGTCCGCCTTGCCGCCCGGCCCGGCGCTCGCCGAGGTGTGGCCGTAGATGCTGATCCGGTTGGGCAACTGGTTGATGATCTTGGCGATCGCCCGCAGCAGCAGCTTGGCCCGATCGTTGGGCTGGGCTGTGCCGGTGGGGAACATCGAGCGGCCTTCCTGGTCGACGAGCTGGATGCGCAGGCCCTCGGGTGTCTGGTCGATGATGATGTTCTTTGACA
>JANXXA010000586.1 GCA_025350885.1 Phenylobacterium sp. | reverse complement strand
GAGCGGCGCCCGGACTTGTGGGCCGCCAGGACCGCCAATCAACAGGCAAAGGGCGATTAAGCCCGGAAGGACCAAGACCATGAACGTGATCGAGACCCTCGAGAAGGAAGAATTCGACCGCCTGCTGGCGACCCGCAAGATCCCCGAATTCCAGCCCGGCGACACCGTGCGGGTGAACGTCAAGATCAAGGAAGGCGAGCGCGAGCGCGTCCAGGCCTATGAGGGCGTCTGCATCGCCCGCGGCGGCCAGGGGATCAACGAGAGCTTCACCGTGCGCAAGATCAGCTTCGGCGAAGGCGTCGAGCGGCTGTTCCCGGTGATGAGCCCGATGATCGAGAGCATCGAGGTCAAGCGCCGCGGCGTCGTGCGGCGCGCCAAGCTCTATTACCTGCGCGACCGTCGCGGAAAGTCCGCCCGGATCGCCGAACGCTCCATGGCGCGGGTCACCGAGACGCCACCGGAAGCGTAGAGCTTCCAGCGAAATTCAAGCGGCGGCCGCAGCGATGCGGCCGCCGTTTTCGTGGGCGCCCCTCAGGCGTCGTCGTGCTCGTCCTCGTCGTCGAACACCGACTGGGCGGTATGCTCATGGTCGTCCTCATCGTCGACCGGCTCGGCCGCGACCGCCCCGGTTTCCGAGGCCGGCGCCAGCGTCGGGCCCTCTGGCTCGGCGATGCCGCGGCGCTTGTCGTCCTTGGCCTTCTTGTCGGCGGCCTTCTTGACCACCGCATCCAGTTCCAGCTGCGTCGACAGGCCCAGCGTCACCGGATCGACCGGCTTGATGTTGGCCGAGTTCCAGTGCGTGCGGTTGCGCACCTGGTCGATGGTCGCCTTGGTGGTGCCCAGGATGCGCGCCAGCTGGCTGTCGGCCACCTCGGGGTGGTTGCGCAGGAACCAGGCGATGGCGTCCGGGCGATCCTGCCGGCGCGAGACCGGTGTGTAGCGCGGGGCCTTCTTCTGCGGCTTCAGATATTCCGCGTGCCGGCTCTTCAGCGCCACCAGCCGGTGCTTGTCGTTATTCTCGGCGAGGTTGAGTTCCTCGCGGCTCAGCTGGCCGTTGGCGATCGGGTCGGCGCCGCGGATGTCGCGCGCCACTTCGCCGTCGGCGATACCCTTCACCTCCAGCGGGTGCAGGCCGCAGAAGTCGGCGATCTGTTCGAAGGTCGCCGAGGTGTTGTCGACCAGCCAGACGGCGGTGGCCTTGGGCATCAGGATGTCGGTGGTCATGTGAGTTTTCCGTGCGTCGGAAATGAAGGCGCCCGGCCTTTCGGCCGGGCGGTGAGGCGCGATCTATAGGCCCCTTCGGCCGATGAGGAAACGGATTATGCGCTTCGGCGCGACGCGAAACGCGCTCAGTTCCCGAAGATCCACCCGGGCGTCAGGGTGGACAGCTGCACGCCGACCAGGATCATCTGGTTGCCGGCGCCCATGTCGATCACCGTATCGGCCCCGACCTGGCTCAAGGTGTAGGTCGTGCCAGGATCGAGAAACACCCGGTCGCCCTCGGCCAGATTGAAGTCCAGCACCCTGTCGAGCCCGGCCTCCTGGAAGGTGTGGAACAGGTCCGCGCCGGTCCCGCCGGTGATGGTGTCATTGCCCCGGTCGCCGGAGACGAAGTCGTCGCCCGGCCCGCCGTTCAGCACGTCGTCGCCCTGGCCGCCGCGCACCTGATCGGCGCCCTCGCCGCCGTCCAGCGTGTCATTGCCCAGGTTACCCCAGACGATGTCATTGCCGGCGTCGCCGAACAGCATGTCGTCGCCTTTGCCGCCCACCACCCAGTCGTCGCCGCCATTGCCGTGGGCGGTGTCATTGCCCTGGTTGCCGTTGATGTCGTCGAAGCCGGCCCCGCCCGAGATCGAGTCGTTGCCCTCATCGCCGCGGAG
The DNA here is from genome assembly GCA_025350885.1 of Phenylobacterium sp. GTDB lineage: Bacteria > Pseudomonadota > Alphaproteobacteria > Caulobacterales > Caulobacteraceae > Phenylobacterium. The sequence continues at coordinate 149 of JANXXA010000586.1, read as the reverse complement.
ATAGCTGGTCCCCGCGCCCCCATCGAGGGTGTCAGTGCCGGCCCCGCCGGCGATCGTGTCGGCCCCGGCGCCGCCGCTCAGCGAATTGGCCAGGGCGTTGCCGGTGAGGGAGTCCGCTCCCGAGCCGCCGATGGCGTTTTCGATGTCGG
>JANXXA010000533.1 GCA_025350885.1 Phenylobacterium sp. | reverse complement strand
TGGATTTCCTCCACCTGGTGGGTAGTCACCACGATGGTCCGGGCGCCGTCGAAATAGTCGTTGATCAGGCCGTCGTAGAACGCCTTGCGGTAGAGGATATCGAGGCCCAGCGTCGGCTCGTCCAACACCAGCAGGCGGGCGTCTATGGCCATCACCAGGGCCAGGTGCAGCTGGGTGACCATGCCTTTGGACAGTTCGCGGATCCGGCTCGCCGCCTTGATCGTGGTCCGGGCGAGGAAGGTTTCGGCCTTGGCGCGGTCGAACCTGGGATGGACGCCGGCGACATAGTCCAGCGCCTGGCGCACGCGCATCCAGCGCGGCAGCACCGCGACATCGGCGATGAAGCAGACCTGCGCCATCAGCCGGTCACGCTCGGTCCAGGGATTGTGGCCGAGCACCCTGAGCTCGCCCTGGAATTCGATGAGCCCAAGCATGGCCGCAAGCGCGGTGCTCTTGCCCGCGCCGTTGGGACCGATCAGGCCCAGGACGCGGCCTTCCTCGACGCGCAGATCGACGCCGTCCAGCGCCACGGACTTGCCGTAGGTCTTGCGAAGATCGCGGGCTTCGATGCAGGCCATGGCGTTCAGTCCTCTTTGCGGGTCGGGGCGCGGCCGGCGTCGGCCAGCTGCGCCTGGGTCAGGCCCAGCCGTCGGATGGTCGCGGCCACGGCCGGCCACTGTTCGCTGAGAAATCGCTGGCGCTCGGCCCGCAGCAGCAGGTCGCGCGCGCCGGTGTTGACGAACATGCCGAGGCCGCGCCGCTTCTCGACGAGCCCTTCGCCCTCGATCTGCTGATAGGCTTTCAGCACGGTCAGCGGATTGACCCGCGACTCGGTGGCCACGGTGCGGACCGAGGGCAGGGGATCGCCGTCCTTGAGCAGGCCGTCGAGGATCATCGCGACCACCCGATCACGGATCTGGCGGTAGATCGGCTGACTGTCATTCCACTCTGGATCCATGGTCGGTTCCGGCAGGGCGTTCCGAGGCAGAGGTCTTCCGCGTCGGATCAGTGTTATAGTCAACTACAACACCAAACGGATTACAAGCGCTTTGTCCGCGATGTCCGGACGGGTTCGTCGGCTGTCCAGACACGAAGGGGCTGCGGCGCCGCCCCTGGCGCGCCTGAAGGCGGGGGGACTGACAAGATCGTTGAGGTCGCCCGGTCGAACGTCGCCAGCCCGACGAAGGCTGCCTCTCCCCTCTCGATTCACCGGGGAGACGGGCGATTCACCGGGGGTGCGAAGTCTAAGTGTGCACGCCTTCGTGTGAACGCTCCATGGCGCGCTTGTAGGCGTCGCGACCGGTGGTGCGGACGAGGTAGGCCTGTTCGGCGTCGCCGAGGGTGATGCCGCAGTTCCTTTGGCCCAGATTCAGGGCGTAGGTCACCGAGATGTCGGCGGCCGTGAAGGCCTCGCCGGCGAGGTAGGGCGAGCTGGCGAGCCGCTGGCTGACCAGCTTCAGCCGTTTCTGGAACGACTTCAGACACCAGGTCGCGCCCCAGTTCTCCCGCTCGGCCTCGGGCGCGAGAAAGCGGCTGACGACGACGGGCATCATCAACGTCGCGAGGCCGGCTTCGCCCAGATGGAGAAACTGCTGGTAGGCGGGGAAGGTCGGATCGTGCGGCGCGGGCGCCAGCGGCGTCGGCCCGTAGCGGGCCATCAGGTACTCCATGATCGCGACCGACTCGACCATCACGACGTCGCCGTCCTGGATCGCCGGGATGTAGTCGGCGGGGTTGACCGCCAGGAACTCGGGGTCTTGCTCGGCGGCCAGCATGTCCACCTGCCGCACGCGGTAGGGCAGGCCCATCTCCTCCAGCACCCAGACGACCCGGATCGATCGCGAGGTCTGTCCGCCCCAAACGGTGATCACGCGCCGGACCTTTCCTTGTGTAACTGACGGCCCCTAGGGAACCCCATGTCACCCTGGGACTCCAGGCCTAAGCCGAGCTTAGCTTCAGGGAAGTCTCCTTGCGTGGGGTCGTTCCATTGGACAGAAATCGACTCAGAGCGGTCCTAAGTCGGCCGCGCCAGAAGCTGGTTGAGCTGGGCCCGCTCCGCCGCCGCCGGTTCCATCCCAGCCACCGCAACGAACTGCGCTCTGGTGCTGCAGGCCTGGACGGCGGCAATATCGACGCGTTGCAATGATGAGAATGGGGAGCCTTCAATGAAGATCGACAATACGATCGCAGCTGTCGTCACGGGCGGAGCCTCCGGACTTGGCCGTGCGAGCGCCC
>JANXXA010000505.1 GCA_025350885.1 Phenylobacterium sp. | reverse complement strand
GCCGCGGGGTCAGAACAGCCAGTCGTGCCCGGCGCTCAGCGAGGTCACGCCCAGCACCTTGGCCACCGCGGTAAAGCCGCCGGGGCCGGCGGGACCGTCGGTGTCGACCAGGATCGTGGTGCCCGTTGCGTCGCTTTGCAGCTTGACCCAGTGATCGGCGATGGCGTCGGCGCCGTGGTACTTGGTCAGCAGGTTCTGCAGGTCGATGGTGTCCTGCCCACGGGTGAAGTCGGTGATGTTCGCCAGCTTGCCGCCAATCTTCTCGAAGCGGAAGACATCGGCGCCGGCCCCGCCGGTCAAGGTGTCGGCGCCGCCGATCGACACCAGGGTGTCATTGCCCAGGCCGCCGCTGAGCGACGATGAGACGCCGTTGGCCCGCAGCACGTTGTTCAGTTCGTTGCCCGTGCCGCTCTGCGTCGTCGTTCCGGTCAGCGTCAGGTTTTCGACCTGAGAGGCCAGAGTGTGCTGGGCGACCGAGGCTCGCACGGTGTCGATTCCACCCCTCGCGGCCTCAATGACAACATCCTTGGCGTTGTCGACGATATAGGTGTCGTCGCCGGCGCCGCCGGACATGGTGTCGGCGCCGCCCTTGCCGTCGATGACGTCGGAGCCCGCCGTCCCCGCCAGCTTTTCACTGAGGCCCGTGCCAACCACGGTCGCCAGCGGGAGCCCGGCGCTGACCGGCGCGATGGCGGCCGCCGAGACGCTGCTGTCGGCGCCCGGCGCCGGCGTGATGTGGAGGGCCTGCCACGCGGTCAGGATGGCGGTGTGGCCCACCGGCTGCAAGGCCAGCGTCGTGTTGTCGTGGGCATTGAGGCCGACATTGTCTTTGGAAAGGGCGAAGGTTGACGCCTGATTGTGATCCAGAACGCCATTGGTGATCTTGGACATATAGATCCAGGAATTCATGTCCTTGTAGCCCTGGACCAGGTTGTCCGAGATCTTCGTGTTGGAGGAGTCGGCGACGTAGATGCCGTTGTACATACCGCCGACCACGGCGTTGCCGGTGATCGTCACATTCTTGTACTCCAGCATCTTCTCGTTGCCGAAGAAGATGCCCTGCATGATGCTGCCGGCGCCGCGGGTGATGATGTTGTCGGTCACCACGATGTCATGCGCGGAGGTAGTAGTTCCCGTCGTCCAGAACTGGATCGCGTCGGGATGGTCACCGGGCTTGGGCGCGAAGTCGGTGAAGGTATTGCCGGTGATGGTGATGTTCGAGGTCCCGCCCCCGTGCATCCCATCCGACTGGATGTGGTGCAGCTTGTTGCCCGACAGCATCACCGTGTCGCTGTTGATGTAGCTGATGCCGGTTCCGATGTTGTGGATCTCGGAGTTGGTGACGCTGACGTTCTTGCTCTCGCGGATCATCACCGCGTTGCCATCCGCGGTCGCCGAGGCATGGATATTGAGATGGTCGAAATGGATATTGGTGTCAGCCGCCAGCGTCACGGCGATGCCGCCCTGCACCCTTGGCGTCAGCTCAATGTGGCTGAAGGTCAGGTTGGAACTGTTTGTCAGAGTGATGCCGGCGATCACGGCGGGGTGGCCAGCATCCAGCGAGGTGATCGTCACCATGCCGTTCGGGTTCATCCCGGTCAGGTTCATCGCACTGTAGTTGCCTGGCGTGAGGAGAATTGTGTCGCCAGCGTGCGCCACCTTCACTGCTGACCAGAGACCATCGGACGTACTGACTGTCGTAATCAAGGCGATACTCCAGTATCAACTCGCACCGCTCACCGCATTGGATCGCCGGCACATGAACAACCTGAGCAACACCATTATGTAGTCTGAATTTCCAGGCCAATAACAGAAGAGGTTAACAGATAATAATACGTATGAGATCTTATTATTACTTTCTATTAACATAACTGTCGCGTTCACCATGCACACGACTTCAGCGCACAGGAAGGTCCACGTCAGGGATCATCCGTGCCCGCCGGCATCCGCGCGGGGGATGGGACAGGCCTTGTTCTTCGATCCTTAAGGTCTCTGATCTAGTCGCACGAGGCGGGCGGGCGATCGCGCGCGGGCGGTCTTGGGAGATGAGCAGCGTGACGTCTGGACGGTCCGGCGGCCCTGGCAAGGGCGCGGTCCCGCGCGACAAGAGCCGACATCTTCGGCTGTCCGTGGTCGCGCCCTGCTACAATGAGCAGGACACCCTGCCCGTCTTCATGGACCGTCTACAGGCCGCCTGCGAAGCCGCGGTCGGCAGAGCCTACGAGCTCATCCTGGTCAATGACGGCTCGCGCGACGACACCTGGAAGATCATCCAGGCGTTCGCGGCGTCTCGGTCCGGGGTCGTCGGCATCAATCTGGCGCGCAACCATGGCCACCAGCTGGCGGTGAGCGCGGGCCTGAAGCTTACCCGCGGCGACTGGGTTCTGGTGATCGATGCCGATCTGCAGGACCCCCCCGAACTGCTCGCGCAGATGCTGCGCACGGCCGCCGAGGGGTTCGATGTGGTCTATGGCCGGCGCAGAACCCGCGCCAGCGAGAGCCGCTTCAAGCTCGCCACCGCCAGTCTGTTCTATCGCCTGCTGGGCTCGGTCTCGGATGTGGACATCCCGCAGGATGTCGGTGACTTCCGACTGGTCTCCCGGCGGATCGCCGATCGGCTGAACGCCATGCCGGAGCAGGACCGGTTCATTCGCGGCATGGTGGCCTGGCTGGGCGGACGCCAGACCGAGATCCTCTATGACCGCGATGCGCGCTACGCCGGCGAGACCAAATATACGCTCAGCAAGATGCTTCGCCTGGCGGTCGCCGGGCTCACGGGATTTTCCACAGCGCCGCTGAACTTGGCGGTCGTCCTGGCCCTGGCCGGGACCCTGATCGGCGTGGCGATCTTCCTCTATGCGTTTGTCGGCTATTTCTTTGGCCGCGCCGCACCCGGCTGGACCAGCCTGGCGCTGATCAGCGTGTTCTTCGGCGTCGGCCAGCTCGGCTGCCTGGCCATCGTCGGGGCCTACCTCGGACGGGTCTATATGCAGGTCAAAGGTCGGCCGCTCTATCTCATCGACGAGATTGTCGCCTCGCCGGATCTGGCCGCGCCGGCCGACCTCACGAATACGTCCGCCTGACGGTTACTTCGAGGGCGCGGCCGCGGCCGGCTCATAGCCCGCCGAGTATCGGACCGCCGCAGTCTTGCCCAGTTCATCGACGGCGAGGCGGACAGCCTGTTGGGCGCGATCCTGGCGCAGAGCGGTTTCAGCGTAGGTCATCGCCGCGCTTCCCACGAAC
>JANXXA010000462.1 GCA_025350885.1 Phenylobacterium sp. | reverse complement strand
GAATCGGATTTCGTTCTCGCGGCTGGTGCAGATCGCGCGGGCCTTGAAATGCCGGGTCGTCGATCTGATGGACGTGCTCGACGGTCCTGATCGCGAAACGCCTGGCGATCTCGATGTCCTTACCCGGATGCGCACACCTGGCGCGGTGGAGTTGCTGACGGCCTTCGAGCGCATGGCGCCGGAGGCGCGCAGTTCGCTGGTCAGCCTCTTGCGAGCCGTCACGCCCGCCGGCTCGGAGATTCAGGCCAAGACCCGCCAGGTCGCCTGAGCCCGCCGGGCTAAGTCCTCAGCTTTCGGCGAGCAACCTGTCGATCACCGACCGCGCGCCCGGACCGGACCAATCGGCCTCGCCCGAGATACGCCCGCGCTCCAGGCCGTCCTTGCCCAGGATGATTGTCGTCGGCATCCCGGTCGCCTGGGGCGTCAGCGCCCACGGCAGCTTTGCCTGGGGATCGTTGTAGAACACCAGCGGGGCCTGGCCGGCGAAGAATGCCTTGGCCGCGGGGAGCGCTTCGGGCTTGTCGATGCTGACCGCCACCACCTGGACGGGTTTTTCGGCATAGGCCGCCTGCAGCCGCGCCAAGGTCGGCATCTCGATCTTGCAGGGCGCGCACCAGGTCGCCCACAGGTTCAGCACCACCACCTTGCCCTTGAACGATGCCGGGGTGACGGGCTTTCCGGCGGCGTTCTGGAAGGTGTAGGCGGGCGGGGCCCTGCCATCGCCGACATGCTCCAGCTTGCGCGCCACGTCGTGAGTTTCCGGTGCGGCGGCCTGGGCGGCGGTCAGGGTATGCGTCACCGGCTTGGTCGAGGACTGTGCGATGATGTAGACAACCGCCGCGACGCCTATAGCAGCGGCGCCCCAGAGGGCCCATCTCAGGACCCCGCCCCTGGGCCTGGCCGCGGACCGTTCGTTCATATGACTGACTCTTCCTCTGACGCCCCAAAGACGCCGGCGGCTCCGAACGCATCGGGCGGCCAGGCCATCTGGGGCGGACGCTTCTCGGACAAGCCGGCCGAGCTGATGCAGGCGATCAACGTCTCCATCGGCTTTGATCGCCGGCTGGCGGCTCAGGACCTGGCAGGATCCCGGGCGCACGCGGCGATGTTGCAAAAGACCGGAATCATTACAAGCGCCGACGCCGAGGCGATCCTCGCCGGCCTGGAGACCATTGGCCAGGAGATCGCCGCCGGAAGCTTCCCGTTCCGCGAGGAATTCGAGGACATCCACATGAACGTGGAGGCGCGCCTGCGGGAACTGATCGGCCCGGCGGCCGGGCGGTTGCACACCGCGCGCTCGCGCAACGACCAGATCGCGCTGGATTTTCGCATGTGGGTGCGCGAGGCCTGCGACCGGACAGCCGCGCAGATCAGGGCGCTGCAGAAGGCTCTGCTGGCCAAAGCCGAGGTCCACGCCGCGACCGTGATGCCGGGGTTCACCCATCTGCAGCCGGCCCAGCCCGTCACCTTCGGCCACCATCTGATGGCCTATGTGGAAATGTTCGGGCGCGACGCCTCGCGGTTCGCCGACGCCCGCGCGCGGATGAACGAGAGTCCGTTGGGCGCCGCGGCCCTGGCCGGTTCGCCGTTCCCTATCGACCGGAGCATGACCGCGCGGGCCCTGGGGTTTGACCGGCCGGCCGCCAACTCCCTGGACGCCGTGGCGGATCGCGATTTCGCGCTGGAGGCGCTGGCGGCGGCGACCATCTGCGCGGTGCATCTGTCACGGCTGGCCGAGGAGATCGTCATCTGGATGACGCCGCAGTTCGGCTTCATCACCCTGTCGGACGCCTTCACCACCGGCTCTTCGATCATGCCCCAGAAAAAGAACCCCGACGCCGCCGAGCTGGTGCGCGCCAAGGTCGGCCGCCTGCTGGGGTCGTTCACTCAGCTGGCCGTGGTGATGAAGGGCCTGCCGCTGACCTATTCGAAGGACATGCAGGAGGACAAGGTCCCGACCTTCGAGGCCTTCGACGCGCTGGATCTGTCGCTGGCCGCCATGGCCGGGATGGTCGCCGACATGCAGCCCGTCGTCGACACCATGGCGAAGGCCGCCGGCGCCGGCTACTCCACCGCCACCGACCTGGCGGACTGGCTGGTGCGCGAGCTCGACCTGCCGTTCCGCGACGCACATCACATCACCGGCGCGGCGGTCAAGCGCGCCGAACAGCTGGGCTGCGACCTGCCCGGCCTGCCGATTGACGAATTGCAGGCGCTGGACCCTAGGATCACGGGCAGCGTTTACCAGGTGCTGACCCCCGCCGCCTCGGTGGCCAGCCGCACGAGCCATGGCGGAACCGCGCCCGATCAGGTGCGCGCCCAGATCAAGCGTTGGAAGGAAGTTCTCGCATGAACCTTCGCACTCTCACCCGCACCCTGGCGATCGTCACGGTGATCGCCGCCCCGCTCGGCGCCTGCGGCAAGCTGGGCGACCTGCAGAAGCCCGGACCGCTGAACGGCGCCGGTCGCGCCACCACGCGGGCGGCCGATGAACAGACCCGCCAGGCGCAGGACCCCACGCGGCCGGTGGACACCATCGACCCGCGTGACCGGAGCACCGATCCGGCCCCGCCGCGCACTCTGCCGATCGCCGGCTCGGGCAACGATCCGACGCGCTCCGGTCCGGCGGGCGCCCTGCCCGACCCCTACGCCAACCCGCGATGAACCACTTCGAGCTCAAGGGGGGCGAGCTCGCTTGCGAGGACGTACCGCTGGCGAAGATCGCTGAAGCGGTCGGCACGCCGGTCTATGTCTATTCGTCGGCGACGCTGGAGCGGCACTACAGCGTCCTGCGTGACGCGCTGGTGAGCGCGGGCCTTGGCGAGCCGCTGATCGCCTATGCGGTGAAGGCCAATTCCAACGTCGCGGTGCTACGCACCCTGGCCCGGCTGGGCGCCGGCGCCGACGTGGTCTCCGAGGGCGAAATCCGCCGGGCCCTGGCCGCCGGCGTGCCGCCGCAACGGATCGTCTTCTCCGGCGTCGGCAAGACGCAGGGCGAGATCGCCTTCGCCCTGCAGACCGGCGTCGCCGAGATCAACGTCGAGTCCGAGCCCGAGCTGCACCTGATCAACACCGTCGCCCAGCAGATGGGCGTCCGCGCCACCGTCGCCATCCGGGTGAATCCCGACGTCGAGGCCGGCGGCCACGCCAAGATTTCCACCGGCAAGGCGGAGAACAAGTTCGGCGTCTCGCTCTCCGAGGCCGAGCGGCTCTACGCCAACGCCGCCAACATGTCGG
>JANXXA010000449.1 GCA_025350885.1 Phenylobacterium sp. | reverse complement strand
GGCCCCGATGCTGAGGTCGCCGAAGTCCGGAAACTGCGCGCCGCCGACCGCGCCGGCGTCAATGAAAAATGCCAACCCCCAGCGCTCCGTCAGATCGTGCCGAAGTTCGACCGCCGCTTCCACGAGCGACAGACCGCCCTGCGGGGTGTTGTCCCTGAGCCTCGGCCCGACCTCCTGATAGCCGAAGCCCCGCACCGAGCCCCCGCCGCCGGAATAGAAGCGTTGCGGCGCCGGAATGTCGGCGAGACTGCCATTGATCAGGCTGCCGACCTTCATGCGGCCCGCCAGCACCGTCGTCGCCTTAGGCCCGAACGGCAGATAGGCCGCGATCTGTCCCTGCAGCTTCAGGTAGGGGACCAGGCCTTGGCCAGCCAGCAGTGTGGGTTCCGCCCGCCCGCTGACCCGCCAGCCGCTGCGCGGATTCAGCGGATCGTCCGAGCGGTCGAGCGCCAGGTCGGCGAGGCCGGCAAGCGTCGTCACATCGCGACCCAGCGGCGTCAGCGCGCCGATGCGCACTTCGCTGGTGCGGCTGAAGTCCAGGGAGCCGCCCAAGGTGAAGTAGGTGCCGGTCAAGCCGAAGGTGGCGTTGGGACCGAACCGGCGCGTCACGTCGGCGCTGGCCGTCACCCCCTCCTGATCGTAGGCCGGCGTTCGCGTGCGGTAGAGCGCGGTGCGGGCGATCAGCGTCTGGCGCGGCGTTCGCCAGTGGGGAAGCGAGAGATCGAACTGCACGCGACTGTCGATGTTCGAGAGGCGCCCGAGCAGGGAGGCCGTGTCGGCCCGACCCAGCACGTTGTAGCGAGTCAGCCTGGCATCAAGGCCCAGGCCCTCGGTGGTCCCATAGCTGGCGCCAAGTTCCAGCGTCCGGCGTTTGCGCTCGGCAAGGCTGACGACGATGGGCCGCAGGCCCTGGACCGTTGTCGCGTCCGCCGGGGACAGGGCGACAGTCACCGAATCATAGACCCCGGTGTCCAGCAGCCGGCGCTCAAGCTCGGCCACGTCCTGCGGGACATAGGGCGCGCCGGGGCGCCAAGGGGCGAGGTGCTGGATCCAGGCCGGGCCGGTACGCCCGTCCGTGGTCATCCGGATCTCACCAAGCCTGGCGATCCGGCCTGCCGAAAGGCGGTAGACCGGACGCACGGAGCCGTCGGCATGGTCGACCACCACCTCGCGCGGTTCCGCCAGCACGTCGGCATAGCCGCGCTTCTGGACCGCGGCGACGGCGCGGCCCTCGGCGCTGACCACGTCGGCTGCCCGACCCGGCTGGCCGACGGTGAGATGCAGCGCCCGAACCGCCGCCTCGATCGCCGAAGGATCCGGCGCGATCCCGAGCCACGCGATCCTCGGCTCACCCAGCTTGAACCGCAGCCCCGGCGTGACCTTGACCAAGGCCGTGGGCAGGTCGCCATCGCTGATGTCCGCCTCCACGACGGAGGCATAGTAGCCTTCGGCTCGAAGCACGGCGGTGGCGTCGGCGGCGGCGTCACGGGCGCGGCGACGCGCCTCGAAGCGGTTTTCAATGGGCCGGTCGGTGTCGCCAACGGCGCGGGTGATCGCCCCTCGCAGCTCGGAATCGAGGGTCCCCTCGACGATGGCCTTCGGTGCGGCGGCGAGGACAGCGCTGCCCAGACCCTGGATCGCCAGGGCCGCACCCGCTGCGACGGCGTAGGCAAGACGAGCCAAGCTCTCGAATCCTCCGCACCCCGCTATCGCGGTGTAGACGCGCCCTTCGGGACTGTCACCTGCGCGCCGCGGCGCCCAAAGCGCGGGCAGTCGCGGCGGAGCCCTGGCGCAAAGGGTAAAAGGCGGCGCGGGTATTCTGGTGCTGGCGTATGGAGTTTATGGACCTAGGGTGGGGGCTGGGCGCGTGGGCGTGGAGTCGGGTGTGGCGAAAGCGGAGCGAGCCAGCGGCAGGGCGCAGACGGTCCCGCTAGCGTATGACGAGATGCTCGGAGCCAAGGGTAAGGTCCGTCCGCACTACGCCGCCCTCGATGCACGGCTGGCGACCCTGTCCTCGGAGGATCTGGCCGATCGCCAACGGACCCTGGAACGCTTTTTCCTGCTGCAGGGCATCACCTTCACTGTATATGGCGCGGAGAGCTCCACCGAGCGGATCATCCCGACAGACCTGCTGCCCCGGATCATCGCCGCGGAGGAATGGAAGACCATCGAGGCCGGCCTGACACAGCGTCTGAAAGCGCTGAACATGTTCCTGGCCGACATCTATTCCGCCCAGCGGATCCTGATGGACGGCGTGGTCCCTCGCGACCTGGTGCTGGGCGCCCCCTCCTATCAGCGGGAAATGCAGAATCTCTATGTGCCGCACGAGGCCTACGCCAACGTCTGCGGCTCCGACCTGATCCGTCAGCCGGACGGAAAGTTCGCCGTGCTCGAGGACAATCTGCGGGTCCCCTCCGGCGTCTCCTACATGCTGGCCAATCGCGAGGCCTCCAAGCGGGTGTTTCCCGGGACCTTTCGCGGCGCCGGGGTGCGGCCTATCGAACGCTATCCCGACCTGTTGCTGAGCACCTTGAAGAGCATGGCGGCGGATTGGCGGCCAAACCCGCAGGTCGTGGTGCTGACCCCCGGGGTCTACAATTCAGCCTACTACGAGCACGCCTATCTGGCGCGGCTGATGGGCGCGCCGCTGGTCGAGGGCCGCGACCTCGTGGTGCATGACAACATGGTCTATATGCGGACCACCACCGGGCTGCGGCGGATCGACGTGATCTATCGCCGGGTGGACGACGATTTCATCGACCCCCTGACTTTTCGCGCCGACAGCGGACTGGGCTCGGCGGGGCTGTTCAACGCCTATCGCGCCGGCAACGTGGTGATCTGCAACGCGCCTGGCACCGGAGTGGCCGACGACAAGGCGGTCTATGCCTATGTGCCGGAGATCATCCGCTACTACCTGGGCGAGGACGCCATCCTGCCCAACATCGAGACGTTTCTCTGTCGCGAGCCCGCGCAGCTCAGCCATGTCCTGGCCAACCTCGACAAGTTCGTGGTCAAGGCGGTGGGCGCTTCGGGGGGTTATGGGATGCTGGTGGGACCCCATTCCACAAAGGCCCAGCAGGACGAGTTCGCCGCGGCCCTGACGGCCGACCCGCAGAACTATATCGCCCAGCCGACGATCCAGCTTTCCACCGCGCCGTGCCTGATCGGCGACGCCATCGAGCCTCGGCATGTGGACCTTCGGCCGTTCATCCTGTGTGGGGAGAAGATCGTGGTCACCCCCGGCGCGCTAACCCGCGTCGCCCTGCGCAAGGGCTCGCTGGTCGTCAACTCCAGCCAGGGCGGGGGTTCGAAGGACACCTGGGTGCTCACCGACCGCAAGGATCTGCAACCATGAGCCAAGCCCGATGATGCTCGCCCGCGTTGCTGACAGCCTCTACTGGATCGGCCGCTACGTTGAGCGCGCCGAGCACCTCTGCCGCCTGTCCGACGTCATGCTGACCGCCACGCTGGATCGTACCGAATCAGCCACCCAGATCGCCCGCATCGCCCTGGCCGCGGTGGGCGACCCGGAAGGCGCCGTGAAGGCCAGGAATCCCTATGAGGCGGCGCTGTCCCTGGTGCTCGACCGCCAGGACGGGGGCTCGGTAGCCAGCTCGCTGGGTCTGGCTCGCGAGAATGCCCGCCAGGTGCGCGACCAGATCACCACCGAGACCTGGGAACGGCTCAATCTGATCCACCTGCGAATGAATGATCCCCATGCCGCGCGGGCCTTCGCCGAGGGCAGCCAGGACTTTTTGCATGACACCATCGCCGATCTGCACCTGTTCAAGGGCGCCGCCGACGCCACCATGAGCCATGGCGAAGGCTGGCGGTTCCTGCTGCTCGGGGGATATCTGGAGCGCGCCCAGCTGATCGGCGCCCTGCTGGAGGTCTGCTTCGGCGACAAACGCCGCCGCCCCATCACCGATCACGCGGCCCTGACCAGCCTGCTGCGCATGGGCTGTGCGCTGGAGCCATACCTGCGCGTCTACACCGCCGATATGCAGCCGCGCTACATCCTGGAGTTCCTGCTTCTGGACGAAGATTTCCCACGCTCGGTGCGCTTCTGCACGGCGCGCATCGAGGAGCACCTGGCCTCGATCAGCCGTCCGGTTGAGGCTCATGGCGTGGCCGGCCCCGACCGCCTGGCCGGGCGGCTGCGCGCGCGCCTGCAGTACGCCGACATCGGCGAGGTTCAGGCTGGCGGGGCCAGCGCCTTCCTGGGCGCGGTGCTCGACGAGTGCGCTGGGGTGCATCGCTCGGTCTACGAAGCCTTTGTGTCCTATCCTCTCGAACAGCGCCTGCCGGCCTAAGGACCGCCCCGCCCTTGCTCCTCACCGTCCGCCACGCCACCCGCTACCAGTACGATGAGACCGTGCGCGAGAGCGTCATGGAAGTCTGGATGCAGCCGCAGAAGCGCACTGGACAGCGACTGATCAGCTTCGAGCTGGAGCTTGATCCGGCCGCCCAGCTGTTCTCCTACGCCGACACCTTCGGCAACGCGGTCTACCACTTCGACATCCCCCAGCCGCACGAGCGCCTGACCATCGTCGCCCGTGCCGCCGTCGAGACCGAGGAGTCCGCGGCCCTGCCGGATGCGTTGGATCGCGGCGAGTGGGACCGGCTGAAGGGCGATTTCGTGCGCGGCGAGCATTTCGACTTCCTGCAGGCGCACGGCTTCACCGGTACGACCCCGGCGCTGGCGGCCTTCATTGCCGAGCGGCAGATCGGCGAATTGCGGACGCTTGATCCGCTGACCGCCCTGCGCGCGTTGTCGAAGATTCTCTACGAGTCCTTCGCCTATGAAGCCGGAATCACTCGCGCCGACAGCCCCATTGATCACGTTCTGGAGACCCGAAAGGGCGTCTGCCAGGACTTTGCCCATGTGATGCTGGCGATCTGCCGCGGCTGGGGTCTGCCCGCTCGCTATGTCTCAGGCTACCTGTTCACCGACCGCAAGAGTGGCGACCGTTCGGACCCCGACGCCACCCACGCCTGGGTCGAGGTGTTCTTGCCCACCCTGCGCTGGGTGGGGTTCGACCCGACCAACAACATCGCGGCCGGCGAGCGCCATATCGTCTGCGCCATCGGTCGCGACTATTCCGACGTGCCGCCCTCGCGCGGGGTCTACAAGGGCGAGGCCGAAAGTGAGCTTTCCGTCGGCGTCACGGTGCGGCGGGCGCGGGCGACCGCCAGTGAACCGGAGTTTCTGCGCACCTCCCAGACCGCCCCCCGCGCCGGCCAGCGTCGCGGCCAGTTCAGCGGCTTGGCCTACGACCAGCAGCGCCAGCAGCAGCAATAGCGGCCAATACGCCGCTGACATTTGGCCTGGACTGACCTTACGGAGCGCTCGCACCGTACGCGCGGCCTTGGCCATCGAGGCGTTCGGTGACCCTGTCGATCAACCAGGCCCCGCTGGTGGAGGATATGCGGCAATGAGCTACGAAACCCTGCTTTACGAGCTCGACGGGCCGGTCCTGACGGTGACGCTGAACCGCCCGGACAAGCTGAACGCCTATACCGGGGTCATGGGCGCGGAGATCGAGGACGCCTTCCGGCGCGCCGACACCGACGACGCGGTTCGGGTGGTGATCGTCACCGGGGCCGGGCGGGGATTTTCCGCCGGCGCGGACATCTCGGCCGGCGCAGCGGCCTTCGACGCCAAGGCGGAGGGCTCGGTGGCGTTCGCGGCGCCGGAGCGGCCGCGCGGGTCGGGCGCGGGCTTCATCGGCGCGATCTTCAACTGCCGAAAGCCCTCGATCGCCGCGATCAACGGGGCAGCGGTCGGCGTCGGCGCGACCCTGACCCTGCCGATGGATATTCGCATCGCCGCATCGACGGCCCGGTTTGGCTTTGTCTTCGCCCGGCGTGGCCTGGTGCCGGAAGCCGGCAGCGCCTGGTTCCTGCCCAAGCTCGTCGGCCTGCCCCAGGCGCTGCGCTGGTGTCTGTCGGGAGGGTTGATCTCGGCGCAGGAGGCGCTGGCGGGCGGATTGGTGTCGGAGACTGTAGAGCCCGAGGACCTGCTCGCTCGCGCCCGGGCCATCGCCCTGGAGATCGCCGAGAACACCGCCCCGGTGTCCATCGCCCTCACCCGCCAGATGCTCTGGCGCTACGCCGGCGCGCCCGATCCGTTCGATCTGCTGGCCATCGACGGGCGGTTGTCCATGGAACTGGGCGCCGGGCCGGATGTCCGCGAAGGTGTCAGCGCCT
>JANXXA010000411.1 GCA_025350885.1 Phenylobacterium sp. | reverse complement strand
GTCACCGAGGGGGTGTAGTCCCAGTGCCGCTCGGCGGTGGGGTTCAGCCAGATCATGTGCTCGTAGATATTGGCCACCCGGTCCATCCAGACCGCGCCGGCTTCCTCGTTCCAGTGCTCCACCGAGCCGCCCGGATAGGTGATCTCATAGGGGCTCATCGTCGCGTCGCCGACGAAGATCACTTTGTAGTCGTGGGGGTATTTGTGCAGGATGTCCCAGGTATTCAGCTTCTCGGCGTGGCGGCGGCGGTTGTCCTTCCAGACGCTCTCATAGAGGCAGTTGTGGAAGTAGTAGAATTCCATGTTCTTGAATTCTGAGCGGGCGGCGGAAAACAGCTCCTCACAAACCTTGATGTGGCTGTCCATCGAGCCGCCGATGTCGAAGAAAATCAGCACGCTGATCTTGTTGCGCCGCTCGGGCCGCATGTGGATGTCGAGGTAGCCCTTCTCGGCGGTGCCGTGGATGGTGCCGTTCATGTCCAGTTCGTCGGGCGAACCCTCGCGCACCCATTTGCGCAGGCGGCGCAGGGCGACCTTGATGTTGCGGGTGCCCAGCTCGACCTGGTCGTCGAGGTTCTTGTATTCGCGCTTGTCCCAGACCTTGATCGCCTTGCCGTGGCGGCCTTTGTCCTGACCGATACGGATGCCCTCGGGGTGATAGCCGTTGGCGCCGAAGGGTGAGGTGCCTCCCGTGCCGATCGCCTTGTCGCCCTTCTCGTGGCGCTCCTTCTGCTCGCGCATGCGTTCGGCCAGCGCCTCCATCAGCTTGTCGAAGCCGCCCATAGCCTCGATCTGCGCCTTCTCCTCGTCGGTGAGGAACTGGTCGGAGAGCTTCTTCAGCCACTCGGCCGGAATATCGACGGCCACATCGTCGCCCATCCGCTCCAGGCCCTTGAACACCTGGCCGAACACCTGGTCGAACTTGTCGATGTTCTTCTCGTCCTTCACCAGGGCGGCGCGGGACAGGTAGTAGAAATCCTCGACCGTGCGGTCGATCACCTGCTTGTCCATCCCCTCCATGAGCATCAGATATTCTTTGAGGGTCACCGGCACCTTGGCCTGGCGGAGCTCGGTGAAGAAACGCATGAACATGCGGGGTGTCTCGCGAACGATTGTTTGAATGCCGAGGATGCGGTGTCGGCCGCGCGATGTCCAGTGTGACGGGGGGCCGCTACGGTTTGCCGCCGTCAGCTGTGAACGTCTCCGCCTCGCGGCGCAGGATGAACTCGCGGTCGAGGGTGCTGCCGACCTCGAAGCCGTATTCGCCGACCTTGGCGAAGCCGTGGCGAGCGTAGAAGCGCTGGGCGCCGTGGTTTTCCGACCAGACGCCGATCCACAAGCTGCGCGGGCCGCCCGCCTGCAGCCAGGTCAGGGTCTCGGCGAACAGCCGGCCGCCGATGCCGCCCCCCTGCCAGGCCTTGAGGAAGTAAAGCCGCTTGAGTTCGCCGCAGCCGGCCGTCACCTCGGGGTGGGGCAGGGCGCAGGGTCCGGCCGACGCATAGCCGATCGTCTGGCCGTTCGCCTCCACCAGCCAGTGGGCCTTGGCCGGGTCGGCAAGGTCGGTGATCGTCCGCTCCAGGCCATAGGCGTCCGGCAGGAAGCGATCGAGGTCGGCGGCCGGATACAGGTGGCCGAAAGCTTCCAAGAAGGTTTCGGCGCCGATGGCGGCCAGGCCCGCGGCGTCGGCGGTCCCGGCGCGGCGGATTGTTGGCTGGATCGCGGGCGAGGCGGAAGAATCTGGGTTAGGATGGCGCATGACCGTCGCGCTCTACACCCATCCCGATATGCTCGACCATCGTCCCGGCGAACGCCATCCGGAACGCCCGGCGCGGCTGAAGGCGGTGATCGAGGCGCTGACCGGGGCCAGCGACCTCAAGTTCGAGACCCGCGAAGCGCCGTTGGTCGAGGCGCGGGATCTTCGGCGGGTGCATGGCCAGGACTACCTGGACGCCATCTTCGCCACTGCGCCGGGTGAAGGACGCGTCAGGCTCGATGACGACACCTTCATGTCGTCGGGCAGCCTCGCCGCCGCGCGGCGGGCGGCGGGCGCGGTCACGGCCGCCGTGCGTGACGTCGCCGCCGGACAGGCTGAGCGAGCCTTCTGCGCCGTGCGCCCGCCCGGTCATCACGCCGAGCCCGGCGCGCCCATGGGCTTCTGCATCTTCTCCAACGTCGCGGTCGCCGCGCGCGCCGCCCAGGCCGCGGGCCTGGCCAGGGTCGCCGTGGTCGATTTCGACATTCACCACGGCAATGGCACCCAGGCCGCGTTTGACGGTAAGGACGGGCTGTTCCTCGCCTCGATCCAACAATGGCCCATGTGGCCCGGCACTGGTCACCCGTCGGAAACCACCTCCGCCAATATCGCCAACGCGGTTTCGCCGGAAGGCGCGCCCAGGGAGGTGTGGCGCCAGGCGTTCGAGAGCCTGATGCCTAAGGTCGATGCCTTTGCGCCGGACCTGATAATCATCTCGGCCGGTTTCGACGCCCATGTGCGTGATCCCCTGGGCGGGGGCGGCCAGTCGCTGGAAGCCGAAGACTTCGCCTGGGCGACGCGGGCCATCGTCTCGGTGGCCAACCGCCACGCCAAGGGTCGGGTTGTGTCCTCGCTTGAGGGCGGCTACGACCTTGAGGCTCTGGGCTCGTCGGCGCTTGCGCACGTGCGCGCCCTGTCGGAAGGGTAGGCCCCCTTTTGTCGAGAGTTGGGGACGCGACAGGTGAAAGGTTGCCCGCCAGCCGTTCGGATGAACTGGCCAGCGCCGTGACCGCCGAGGGCCCCCTGCCGATCCCGCCGCCAAACCCCGGGGCCATCACCCTGGCCCGGCACGGCGAGCCGGCGCTGTCGCGCAAGGTGCGGCTGTCGGCCAAGCAATACCGCGACTTCTGGGCGCGCTACGAGGTCACCGGCCTATTGCCCGGCCAGACACCGCCGGCGATGCTCGGGGGCTTCGTCGACGCCTGCGACGTGCTGATCGCCTCGACCCGCCTGCGGGCCCGGGAAAGTGCTGAAGCCGTGGGCCGGGGTCGCGAGTTCACCGAGGACGCGCTGTTCGTGGAGGCTCCGCTGCCACCGCCCAACTGGCCTGCGTGGGTGCGGCTATCGCCCCGCCTGTGGGGATTTTTCGCGCGGTTCTGGTGGTGGTTCTTCAACCATCACGAAGACGGCGAGTCCCGCCGG
>JANXXA010000396.1 GCA_025350885.1 Phenylobacterium sp. | reverse complement strand
GCCGTTCGGGAAGTCCTCGCCCTCGGTCAGGCTCCAGTCGGCGGTGGCGCGATAGGTCGCCATCGGGGGTGTCTCCGTCAGAAGGAATCAGCCGGCAGGGCCATCAGGGTCTCGGCGCCGGTCTTCAGCTTGACCAGATGGCCGGTGGTCTCCGGCAGGACGCGGGCGATGTAATAGCGGCCGACCGTCAGCTTCTCGGCATAGATCGGGTCGGTGGACCCGCCGGCGATCTTCGCCTGCGCGGCCTTGGCCATCAGGCTCCACATATAGGCCAGTCCGACCAGGCCGAAGAGGTGCATGTAGTCGGTCGAGGCCGCGCCGGCGTTGTCGGGATTGGCCAGGCCGTTCTGCATCAGCCACATCGTCGCCTCCTGCAGCTCGGCCTTGCCGCGCGCCAGGCCCTCGGTGAAGGGCTTCAGCGTCGCATCGGCGGCGTTGGCCTCGATGAAGGCGTCGAGTTCGGCGAAGAAGCTCATCACGCCGCGCCCGCCGTCGGCGGCCAGCTTGCGGCCCACCAGGTCCAGGGCCTGCACCCCGTTGGTCCCCTCGTAGATCAGGGCGATACGGCAATCGCGCAGGTACTGGCTGACGGGGAAATGCTCGGTGAAGCCCGACCCTCCGTGCACCTGCATGGCGTCGGAACAGACCTGGAATCCGCGGTCTGTGAGGAAGCCCTTCAGCACCGGGGTCATCAGCGCCATGTAGTCGGCGCCCTTTTGGCGCACGGCCTCGTCCGGACTGGCATGGGCCAGGTCGCCGTGCAGCGCGGTCCAGAACAGGAAGGCCCGACCGCCTTCGACGATGGCCTTGGCGTCCATCAGCATGCGCCGCACGTCGGGGTGGACGATGATCGGGTCGGCGGGGCCGTCGGGGTTCTTCGGTCCGGTCAGCGAGCGGCCTTGCAGCCGGTCCTTGGCGAACTCGGCCGCCGCCTGATAGGCGGCTTCGGCCTGGGCGATGCCCTGCATGCCGACCCCCAGCCGGGCCTCGTTCATCATCACGAACATGATCGAAAGGCCCCGGTTCTCCTCACCGATCAGCCAGCCGGTCGCCTCGTCGTGGGCGATCACGCAGGTGGCGTTGCCGTGGATGCCCATTTTCTCTTCCAGACCCAGGCACTTGACCGCGTTGCGCTCCCCGGGATTGCCGTCCTTGTCCGGAATGAACTTGGGCACAATGAACAGGCTGATGCCTCGCGTTCCCTGCGGCGCGCCCTCGATGCGGGCCAGCACCAGATGGACGATGTTCTCCGTCAGGTCCTGTTCGCCGCCGGAAATCCAGATTTTCTGGCCCGAGATCTTGTAGCTGCCGTCGCCTTGCGGAACCGCCTTGGTGCGCAGCAGGCCCAGATCCGTGCCGCAGTGCGGCTCGGTCAGGTTCATGGTGCCGCCCCACTGGAACGACGCCAGCTTGGGCAGGTAGAGGTCCTTCTGCGCCGGGCTGCCGCCGGCCAGGATCGCCGAATAGGCCCCGTGCGTCAGGCCCGGATACATCGAGAACGCCATGTTGGCGGCCGAGGACATTTCGGAGAAGGCCAGGTTCACGACATGGGGAAGTCCCTGGCCGCCGTAGGCCGGATCCGCCCCCAGCGCCGGCCAGCCGCCAGCCACCAGCTGGGCGTAGGCGTCCTTGAAACCCTTCGGCGTGGTCACCGTGAAGTCGGCCGCCCAGTGGCAGCCCTCCTTGTCGCCAACGCTGTTCAGGGGCGCGAGCACCTCGCCGGTAAAGCGCCCGGCCTCCTCCAGGATCTGATCGACGGTGTCCATCGCCGCATCGGCGAAGGCCGGCAGGTTGGCGTAGCGTTCCAACTCCAGCACATCACGCAGCAGGAAGGCGTAGTCGCGCACAGGCGGCTTGTAGGGCATCGCGGTCAGGTCTCCCGCCGCGGATATGCGCGGCTATTTGGCTTCGCTGTGTTCCACGCCATCGAGCCGGCGGCGCAACATCTGATCGTAGTCGGCGGCGCGCGGCAACAGATCGGGGCGGGTCTGCGAAAGCCGCATCTCCATCGCCTCGCAGCCGGCCTTCAGTTGCGCGATGGCGCCGTCGATGTCGATCTTCTGGTTCTCCAGGGCGACGATGCGGTCCTGGAACTTGCGCAGCGACTTGGCCGCCTGCTGAGCGCCGCCGTCGTCGAGCTCATAGAGGTCGAGGATCTCGCCGATCTCGGCCAGGGCCAGGCCGACCCGCTTGCCGCGCAGGATCAGCTGCAGCCGGGCGCGGTCCTTGTAGGAATAGACCCGGTTCAGCCCGTCGCGGGCGGGGCTGAGCAGCCCCTTGTCCTCGTAGAAACGCAGGGCGCGCGGGGTGCAGCGGAACTCATGACACAGCTGGCGGATGGTGAAGCTGCGGTGGGGACGGCGCAGGTCAGTAGGCATCGGCTTCCTCCCGGGACGACAGTGTTCTTGCTTGTTGCCGCCACCGTAGAACCACCCTTACGTTTACGTCAAGGTGACCTAAGATCACTTAGGGTCAGCGTCCGAGGCAGGCGGCCTCAATCGCGCGCGGCGTCCAGGATCCGCCGCAGGGCCTCCAACGGTGCGAGCATGGCTTTCAGTTGCGTGGAGTCCATCCGGGCCATCAGGTCGGCGATGTTCGGCGTCAGCGCGGCAATCGCGGCGTCGCGCGCGACGCGACCGGCGGGGGTAACGCTGATCGCCTTGCTACGACCATCGTCGGGGTCCGGATCGGAGCGGACCAGCCCCTGGGCCTCCAGGCGCTTGACCGTGCCGGTGATGGCTCCGCGCGTCACCTGCAGTGCGCCGGCGATCCGGGCCGGCGGCCGGTGTTCATGACCCAGCCGGATCAGGTGGTTTAACACCGTGAACCCCGCCATCGACAACCCTGCTGGCAGCACGCGCTCGAACGCCGTTCGCGACAGGTGTTCGATGATCGCGATCTCGTTGAGGACGACGAACGCGAGCGGCGGATCGTCGGAGGGCTCGGTCACGTGCGGATGTGTTCGGCCAGACCACGGCGTGGCGCCGGCCCCGCGAATTTGGCGCGGCCGACCCGCACCAGCATCTGCAACGGCGCCGCCGGACTGGCTCCCAAACGCGCCTGGGTTGCGGCGTAGAGCGCGGCCATCTCCGGATATTCCTGCAAGGTCATGCTCCAGGGCTGGAAACACAGTCCGAGCTTCGTAGCCGTCAGGTGCGCGCGCGCATAGGCCCGGCCGGCGGCGATCTGCGTGGCGCGGCTGTTGTCGGCTCCTCGCAGCCAGAGGAAGGCCGGCGTCGCGTCCAGGGCTTTGTGAGCCATGCTGTCGCTCGACTTGGCGCCGAACGAGTCGGGGTCGGCCATGACCTTAGGTGTGAGCATGCCGGTCGCCTTCAGCGCCTCGAACATCGACCCCCCTAGGGAAACGCCGTCACGATGTTCGGCGATCTCCTTGGCCCCAATCCGGAGGAGCCGCACGCTTTCCATGTGCGTTCGCGGGGTATGGCCCTCGATTGTCCAGCCCTGCCACCCAAGCTTGATCAGCTCCGCGCGCTCGGCGGCGTCCGTGACTATCCCGGCCGTGATCGGCGCCCCGGTCGCTGCTCCTACGATTTCTCCGAGGTCCGAGGCGGTCGGCGGGGCCTTCAGATCGAAGGGTACGCGGTTGGTGTGGCGAAGCGGGATCTGCGCGAATAGCGGATCGCGGCGGACGGCGGGATCGGCCGCGAAGCGCACATGCGCCACCCGCCGGGCGTCGAGATTGGGCTGCGGCTCGCCCTGCGGCCAGAGCGAAATCTCCGGCCGGATCCCGATCTGGCGCGCCGCGATATCCATGAGTTCGAGAAAAGCCCCGCAGCCGACGGTGATCTGGCGGTTGGGCGGATCGGTGGCGGGCAGCAGACGGGCGGTGTCGGGATAGAAGGCGATCTCGTCCTTGCCGACCAGGTCGACCAGCCAGGGCTGTCGATTGTGCGGATTGGGGGCCAGAATTGCGTGCGCCAGGGCGAACCGGCGCGGATCGCGTTCGCCCGCCCCCGGCGCGCGCCAGGCTGCGGCTGGATCAACGGCCGGAGAGGCCGCACAGCCCGCGGTGGCCGCGACAGGCGCGGCGGCGAGGCATTCCAGAATACTGCGTCGGGTGAACAAGCGCGGCCTCATGGTTGATGCCTCAACTATATGGTTGAGAGCTAAACCGGTCAAGCGGCGTGGGCGTTTTTTCCGAAGTCGGCCAAGGCCGCGTCTAGGCGGTCAGCTCTCCGGCCAGCGCGCGCTCGATCAGGGCGATGGTGCGCGCGACGCCGAAGATCGCGGTGAACGAGCCGAAACGGGGGCCCTGGCTCTGGCCCAGCAGCACCTCGTAGAGGGCGGAGAACCAGGCGCGCAGGGGCTCGAAGCCGCCGTCCTTGCCGACCTCGAAGACCACGTTCTGGATCGCCTCGGCGTCGGCGCCGGGCGGCAGCGCCCGAAGCTTTCCAATCAGCGCCAGCATCGCGGCGCGTTCGCGATCATCCGGCGCCCGGAACGCCTTCGCGGGCTTCACGAAGTCCTCGTAGTAGTTGATCGCGTAGCCGGCGAGCTGGTCGAGCAGCGGCTCGCTGGCCGGGGTCGCGCCGGGGATGTGGCGCTGGAGGAAAGCCCAGAGGATCTCCTTGGTCGACGCGTCGGCGGCCGACACCAGGTTCAGCAGCAGTGAGAAGCTCACTGGCGCGCCGCGCTCGGGCGGCCTCCCGCCGTGGACGTGCCAGGCCGGATTGTCGATCGCCGGCTCGTTCCGCCCGTCGGCCCGCGCCCGATTGTAGGCGTCCAGCTGCTGCAGATATTCGTCCGTCGCCTTGGGAATGACGTCGAAGTAGAGCCGCTTGGCCGACTTCGGCGACTGGTACATGTAGTAGGCGAGGCTCTCGGGCGTGCCGTAGCGCAGCCACTCCTCCATGCTTAGGCCGTTACCCTTGGACTTGGAGATCTTCTGGTTGTTCTCGTCCATGAACAGCTCGAAGTGGAACACCTCCGGCGGCTCGCCACCCAGCGCCCTGACGACCTTGTTGGAGACCCGCACCGAGTCGATCAGGTCCTTGCCCGACGCCTCGAAATCGACCTCCAGCGCCACCCAGCGCGCGGCCCAGTCGGGGCGCCACTGCAGCTTGACGTGGCCGCCGGTCACCGGAACCTCAGTCAGCGTCCCGTCCTCGTCGGCGAAGGTGATGGTCCCCGTCTGGACATTACGCTCCAAGGTCGGGGTCTGCAGCACGCGGCCGGACGTCGGGCTGATCGGCAGGAACGGCGAATAGGTGGCGCGGCGTTCCTCGCCCAGCGTCGGCAGCATGATCGCCTGGATGGCGTCGAAGCGCTCGAGGATGCGCAGCAGCACCACGTCAAACCGTCCCGACCGGTAGGTTTCAGTCGACGACATGAAGCTGTAGTCGAAGCCGAAGCTGTCGAGGAAGGCGCGCATGCGGGCGTTGTTGTGCGCCCCGAAGCTCTCGTGTTCGCCATAGGGGTCGCGCACCGAGGTCACCGGCTTGTCGCGGTCCTCTTCCAGCATCGCCCGGTTGGGCAGGTTGTCGGGAATTTTGCGGAACCCGTCCATGTCGTCGGAGAAAACGATCAGCTGCGTCGGCAGCGCGTCCTCGGTCAGCGCGCGAAAGGCGGTGCGCACCATGGTCGGCCTGGCGGCCTCGCCGAAGGTGCCCATGTGCGGCAGGCCCGACGCGCCATAGCCGCACTGAAAGATCACCGGCCGGGCCAACGCCGGCAGGGTCTGGACGGCCTGGGCGAAGGCGCCTTGTGCAAACAAGGCGGCGGCCAGATCGCGCTCGGCGTCGGACAGGCGCAACCGCAGGATCCGGGCCAGCAGCAGGCGCGCCTGCTCGAACGGCCAGCTCTTGGCCTCGCGGGCGGCGTGGGACAGACCGTGCAGGTTGGGCTGGATCGACATGGGGGCTGGCGGTAGCGCCCCGGCTGCGCAGGCTCAAGCGGAGTTTTGCGGCGCTGTCACGAAGCTGCGCTATGCTGCGCCCATGACCGCTCGCCTCATCCCGCTTCTCGCCGTCCTCGCGCTCAGCGCCTGCGCCCCACCGACACCCAAGGCCGACGCGCCCAAGCCGCTGGTTTTCTCGATCGTCTCCACCGAGGCGACCCAGACCCAGATGCAGGAGTGGGGGCCGTTCCTCAAGGACATGGAGGCCGCGACCGGGCTCAGCGTGAAGCCGTTCTTCGGCTCCAACTATTCGGCGCTGATCGAGGCCATGCGGTTCAAACAGACCGACGTGGGCTGGTTCACCAACCAGTCGGGCCTGGAGGCCGTGCGCCGCGCCGGCGGGACGGTGTTCGCGCGCACCACCCACCCGACCGGTCCGGACGGCTACCAGGGGGTGATCATCATCCGCAAGGGCTCGGGGATCACCCTGGACCGGCTGCTGAAGTGTGGCCAGACGCTGGACTTCGGCATGGGCGACGCCAAGTCCACCTCCGGCACCCTGGCCCCCAACACCTATCTGTTCGGGCCGCGCGGCATCGATCCGGCCAAGTGCTTCAAGACCATCCGTTCGGCCAGCGCCGAGGCCAACCTGTACGCGGTGGCCTCGGGCGTCCTGCCGGCCGCCACCGACAATACCCGCTCGATGGACCGGCTGGCGGCGATCGGCACCGACCAGGCCAGGACCGCGCTGACCAACCTGGAGGTGATCTGGCGCTCGCCGACCATCCCCGAGGACCCGATGGTCTGGCGCACCGACCTCGATCCGGCGGTCAAAGCCAAGGTCGCCAGGTTCATCTTCGGCTACGGCGTCGGCGAGACGCCGCAGGCCCGACGCCAGCGCGCGATCCTGGCGCGGATCCAGACCGGCCCGTTCAAGCCCGCCGACAACTCCCACCTGCTGCCGGTGCGCGAGATGGAGGCGACCGGTGACGTGGTGCAGGCCAAGGCCAGGGGCGATGCCGCCGCGCTGGCCGCCGCCCAGGCAAAGCTCGCCCAGGTGAAGCGCGAGCAGGCGGCAAGGCCCGCTAGCTGAGCTCGTCGGTGCTCAGCAGGAAGTGGCCGCGCAGGGCGGCGAACGGCTGGCTCGGATCCTCCTGCCAGGCGTCCACGTGGACGTTGGCGATGCGCCGGCCGATCTTGCGGACCTGCGCCCGCGCATAGGAGGTCTGGGCGCGTCCGGGTTTCAGATATTCGATGGTCACGTCGATGGTCTTGGGACGCGGGCCCGGCGGCTGGACGATGAACAGCTGGGCGAGCGCGGTCATTTCCAGGAACGCCCCGATCACCCCGCCATGCAGGGCGGGGATGAAGGTGTTGCCCACCAGGTGCGGCGAGAACGGCAGCACGGCGGTCAGCACATCGCCCGATAGCTCGGCCTTGAGCCCGAGGAACCGCACATATGGCGTCCGTTCCAGAAAGGCCTGCAGTTGGTCGCCCGGCGAGCTCATGTCCGCGGCCGGTTGAGC
>JANXXA010000371.1 GCA_025350885.1 Phenylobacterium sp. | reverse complement strand
GGCTTGGAAGGACGGGGCCTTCTGGGCATGGCGCAGGCGGTGGAGGACGAACCACGCGGTCTTCTGGGTGACGCCCAAGTCCTTCGCGAGCGTGGTGCTGGCGATGCCCTTCGGGTGCGCGTTGATCAGCCAGATCGCGACGAACCACTTCCGCAGCGGGAGCTTGGTGTCCTGAAAGATCGTGCCGACCCGGATGCTGAACCGCTCCCGGCAGACATAGCACTTGTGAGTGTTGGAGCCCGTCAACGTCCCGATCCGCTCGCCGTCAGCGTTGCCGCAGAGCGGGCAGAACCGCCCGTTGCGCCAGCGGATCGCCGTCAGGTGGTCAACGGCGTGCTGTTCGGTCGGGAAGGCTTCGAAAAGCTCAATCAGGGTGTCGAAATGGCGAAGCATGGCGAGGTGTCCTTGTCGGTAAGAACAACCTACTCCCTAGGGGAAACTGGGTCAAGCAGGTATATAGGTCCCGGGCAATTCAATTGTGCGAGAATTTTGTCAGCGTTGATTGGTGCGTCTCCAGCCTGGGCTTTGAGACTTTACCGCCGCCCGCCAGCGGCTCACATAGGGGCATTGGCTTTCCTTCTGAGGGCCAGTGCGAACTTGGGGCATGCGGCGATGATCGGCAGGATGTTGGGTGCGGCGTTGGTTGCGGTTGCGGGCCTGGGTGTCGCGGGCGCGGGTGTCGCGGGCGTGGCCGGGGCGGCGGAGCCGCGGCCGGACCAGGTGCGGTTTCGCGAGGTCTACAAGGAGCTGGTGGAGACCAACACCTCGTTGTCGGTGGGTAGTTGCACCGAGGCCGCGGCGAAGATGGGCGCGCGCTTGAAGGCGGCGGGGTTCGCCGATGACCAGCTGACCTATTTCGCCGTGCCCGAGCATCCCAAGGATGGCGGGCTGGTGGCGGTGCTGCCGGGCTCAAGCAAGACGGCCCGGCCGATGCTGCTGCTGGGCCACCTGGATGTGGTGGAGGCGCGCCGCGCCGACTGGACACGGGACCCCTTCGTGCTGATCGAGGAGAACGGCTATTTCTATGGCCGCGGCACGTCGGACATGAAGGTGATCGACGCCACCTGGGTGGACATGCTGGCCCGCTTCAAAGCGGCGAAGTATGCGCCGAAGCGGACGATCAAGCTGGCGCTGACCTGCGGCGAGGAGACGGTGTCGGCGTTCAATGGCGCCGAATGGCTGGCCAAGAACCGGCGTGCACTGATCGACGCGGAGTTTGCACTGAACGAAGGCGGCGGCGGGCGCGCCGACGCGGCCGGCAAGTTGCAGACGCAAGGGGTGCAGGTGACCGAAAAGGTGGTCCAGCAGTTTCGCATGGAGACCACCAACCCCGGCGGACATTCCTCGGTGCCGATCGCCGACAACGCCATCTATCAGCTGGCCCAGGCGCTGTTGAAGGTGCGCGACCATGAGTTTCCGCTGACGCTGAACGACACCACGCGCGCGTTCTTCGCCAAGGCCGGCGCGGGGCGTAGCGACCCGATGGGCCAGGCCATGACGGCCATCGCCCGCGACCCCGGCGACAAGGCGGCGCAAGCGCGGCTGAACGGCGACCGGACGTTCCATTCGATGCTGCGGACCACCTGCGTCGCCACCCTGCTGGACGGCGGCCATGCGGAGAACGCCCTGCCGCAGCGGGCCGGCGCCAACATCAACTGCCGGATGTTCCCGGGCTCGACGATGGAGGCGACGAAGGCCGGTCTGGAGGCGGCGATCGGCGATGCGGGTGTGACGCTGACCCCGTTGCAGCCGATCCGCGGCAAGCCGGCGCCGGCGGCTCTGGACCCCAAGATCATGGGGCCGATCGAAGCGGTTTCGGCGAAGCACTTCCCCGGCGTGCCGGTGATCCCGACCATGTCGACGGGCGCCAGCGACGCGATCTACCTGACCCCGGCCGGCATCCCGACCTATGGCGTGCCGGGCTTCTGGTCCGGGCCGGAAGGATCGGGCGCGCATGGCCTGAACGAGCATATGTCGACCGCCTCGGTCTATGCGGGCCGCGACTACCTGACCGACCTGGTGAAGGCCCTGGCCGACGGGGGGTAGGGGGCGGGGGCGTGTCGGCAGAGTCGAGCGCTAAGTGCTGTGTGTCCAAGTTGCGGGCCGTCTTCGACCCTGGAACAATCCCCCTTGCGGGGAATTAACTTGTCACCAACTATCACCATGATAGATGGAATGATCGAGGGACGATGGGACCGGGTCAATGGTCGACCGGCAAGGCGACGCAGATCATCAATGCGTGCGCGAGAAGCACAACGCTGAACCTAAGTTGGGTTGTGCACGTCAAAGAACGGCTGCGCGAGCGCGGTCTTATCATGGGCGATGCGCTGCACGTTCTGAAGTTCGGCTTCGTACTTGACGAGCCGCTGCCCGCTACGAGGCCGGGCTTTTTCAAGTACTTAATTGAGGCGACTACGCCAAACAGCGAGGGACGGACCGTTGGGGTCGTCGTGATCGCCGACGGTTCCTGCGATTTGAAGATGATAACAGTGATGTGGAAGGACGAACTATGACGAGGCTCGACTACCGCTACGACGAATGCGGTCTCGACAACGTCATCCTGGTCGGCCTGGAGGCCTGCGAAGATGATGGAGGCGAGGCCGTCGTCACCATTCGCAACCCCAATGGCCTGCACCGCGCCATCGTGGAGGGAATAGCCAGGAAGCCCACCGGGCTCACGGGTCGCGAACTGCGCTTCGTGCGGACCGAACTCGGCCTCACGCAGGCAGAGATGGGCGCTGTGATCAGCAAGGACGTTCAGACGGTCGGTCGCTGGGAACGGGGAGAGCACCCCATCGACCCTACAGCCGATACCGTCGTCAGGGTGATGGCGCTCCAGCACGGGGAAAGCGTGCTGCCGGCCATTGAGGAGATGGCCTCATGGTCGGTCGCATCTTCTGGCGATCCGCCGTTCCTGATCGACGCATCCGATCCCGACAACTGGAAGCCGATGGCCAAGGCGGCCTAGTGTGCTGGATCTGAAGTTCACCGGCTTGAGGGCTGGGGCTCTGAGCGAACTTCAGATCCAAGACGCACACTTGGAAATAAGGGCTTGCCAGTATCCTCATCGATTCCGAAATTCGACCGCGCCTGCCACAAGCGCCTGCGAACTTCGGAATCGGGACACTAGATTCCACCCCGCCGCGGCAGGGTTAAGTCTTTGCCTTACACATGAACGAGCGCGCGACGGGCTCTCCAGCCGGAGCATCAAAAAGCTGCGTCGCGCGCGGCTTCCGGGGACGCGCCTCGTGCGTCCGTACCAAGGCGACCCAGCAGGCGGCCCGGATGACGAGGCCCGCTTTCGGGCAGTTATATACTTGATGGAACGTCCGAACGCCACTACCGATTCGCTGGACAGGCTGGCGCTCGAAATCAGCCCCGCTATGATCGAGGCGGGGCTAGATGTTTATGCAGAGTGCAGCCCTGACCTGATGCGGCCATCAGAGATCGTTCGTCGCATATTCTTGGCTATGTCTCAGTCAAAGGCCGTGACAACCGCCTCCACGGTGTCATTGAACGCGTGAAGGCAGGCGGCGACGTTATGACCGTCCACAGCGGTCGGCTCAGCGTAGACCAGTCCGAACCGGACACCGATATCGCAGGTGGCATTGCTGAAGAAGGCCAACCGCTCTTCCTTGCCGATCTCCTGAAAGGCAACCTGCGCGGATTGCATCATTCCGATGTGTCCCGAGCTCGTTGCAAACGCCCCTCCTATCGTTGCCCACCGCAGAAGCTTCTGGTGCTTCCGCACGCGATCAACCTCGTGAAGCTGGAAGAGGTAAGGATGGCCGCCATCTTCGGTGCCCCAGGGCAGCAGCGCTTCAATGATATCTTGGTCCTGCTGGGACAGTTTTCGGATCTTCCTGCGGCCCAATTCGTCGAATCCGGCCTTGTCTCTGGTTATCGGGAAATAGACGTCGTTCGTGTGGTTGGCGCCGTTCCGATTGGCGAGCGCACATGCCAACGCGTCGAGGATCGCCCTCTGTTCGTTCACAATCATTCCGATCTCCGAGCGCAGCGCGACTGTCGGGACCGCAGTCATCTTTGCGAGGATCGCGCCGGCGCCCGGACCAAAGACCGTAAGCCAATGCTTGATGGATTGTCCCGCGACCTTGACGATCTCCTCATTGAGGGCCGCACCCTTGGTGCGGCACAAATCTATCCGCTCATGCAATTCGTTTAGGTCGTAGGCCATGACCGAGAAGCCCCCTGAAGATGAACCTGGCGCTGAAGAGCGCTTTGACCGTGGCGTGGCGAACGCCCTGCGGATGCCGCCAAAACCGCACAAACCGCCAGTCCCGAAGCCTAAGAAAGCTACCTAGTAGGGGCATCCCAGGTCCCCAGCTGGACCCGAGATGGTCCTACGTCATCGGACGCGTAGAGCACGCCGACATGATTTGCAGGCAGCGCCTTCGCGCGGCGGTGGGCTTCATCCCGCGCCGCCTGGATATCTGCGGCCTCAAAGGTCGCGGCGTGCTCCCGGTTCTCCCGACGAGGGCCGCCCTCGAACCGTTCAAAGACTGTCAGGTCATACCAAACCATGAGGCCTCCAATGAATCTGATTGCGGACGCGCTTGACGCGCTCGGGCTGGCGCTCGCGGAGCACGGCCACAGATGGACGATCCGCGAGCGCCGCCTTTACGAGCGCGCTACGGCTTTGGCTTCTGCCGGTTGTACGGCGACCGATTCACCGGCTTGGTCGAAAGGCCAAGGTCATTGGCCTTCGACTGTACGGCGGCGGCGCTCCGCTGCTGGTGCAGGCCCATTACGCGCGTTGGCGTGTTCTGTTTGATCTCGACCTTGAGCTGCTTCACCTGCGCAGGTGTCCAGGCCTTGCCGCTGTTTGAGGGTGTCTTAGCCATATAATCGCATCCTTATGCGGATGCCGGGTTGACCGTCTGGCGCGACTCCGATTCTATCGGAGGGAAGAACACCGAGGCCGCCCTACCCGGCGGTTTCAGAAAAGCCCGGGAGCATTTGGCGTGCTGCCGGGCTTTGCCATTCCGCCGCTGATTCGCAGACCGGTGTAATGAGGCGATTCAGCGGCTCACAGCTTTTTTCCTCAGCCCCTGGAGTCGCTTAGCCTTCTGCTTACGCGTGCACGCCTTCACCAGTTGGCCGATAGGTCAGGCGCTTGCCGGTCGAGCCCTTGAGCATCAGATCGGCGCGGGCCGCGTCATCGACGCCGAGACCTGAGCTGTTGGAATAGCGGAAGTCGAACTCCGCGAGGTAGCGGCTAAGGTGGGCTTCAGAGACGTGGGATAAACGTCCCGTTGATCCCGCGTTTGAGGATCGAGAAGTAGTTTACAGCGGTGTTGGAATGCGCCAGCCCGCGAACGTACTCGCCGGCTGAGTGATCGACGGCAGAGTGCGCGGCGAACTCGGCGCCTACGCCGGTGTAGACTTTGGCCCCATCCGTCATCAGGTGTGAGGCGCGGTCGGCCGTGGTGACCAGAACATCGCGGACGGTCTTGGCGGTGACGTTGGCGACGTGGAACGAGCGAGCCGAGCCGTCGCGCTCGACCAGGGTGACGACCTTCTTTTTAGCATCGGCGGCGAGATCGCGCGGCAGGCGCTTGTGCTTATGCTTATTGGCCTCCTTGCCGCCGATATAGGTTTCGTCGGCTTCCACGGTCTTGCCCTCGCCGCCGAGGGGCGTCTTGGCGACGGGGTTCATCGCTTCGCGGATGCGGTGCGCCATGAACCAGGCCGTCTTGTAGGTCACGCCGAGCGTGCGGTGGAGCTGATGGGACGAATAGCCCATCTTGGACGACGAGATCAGGTAGGTCGCCAGCAGCCACTTGTGCAGCGGAACCTTGGAGCGTTCGAACACGGTCCCGACCGTGACGGTGAATTGCTCGCGGCAGGCGTTGCACTGGTAGCAGCCCTTGCGAGCCGACTTACCGCCGACGTTTGTCGCTTCGTTGACTACGCCGCAATGTGGGCAGATCGGGCCGTTCGGCCAGCGGGTCGCCTCAAGGTGGGCGCGGGCCTTATCTGCGTCTTGGAAGATCGGATCGGTGAGGTTCATCGGCTTGGCTTTCCCTAACGATTTCAGCCTAGCCCCTCACGGTGCTTTGTCAAGTATATAACTGCCAACTCAGGAAAAGAACAATAGAAGAACATATGCCCATTTCTCGTAATCTTTCCGTGTTTTCCGTGGCGATCTACTCTGTGGTTCCTACCTCTTCCTCGCGTCCATCATCGCTGCGAAGCGTTCGAAGAGGTAGAGCGAGTCCGTCGGGCCCGGGGAGGCTTCGGGGTGGTGCTGAACGCTGAACACCGGGCGATCTTTCAGCGCCAGGCCTGCGTTGGTGCCGTCGAACAGCGAGACGTGGGTCTCCACGACCGCCTCGGGCAGGCTCGCGCGGTCGACGGTGAAGCCGTGGTTCATCGAGACGATCTCCACCTTGCCGGTGGTCAGGTCCTTCACCGGATGGTTCGCCCCGTGGTGGCCCTGTTCCATCTTGACGGTCTTTGCCCCCACGGCCAGCGACAGCATCTGGTGGCCGAGACAGATGCCGAAGACCGGCACGCCGCTGTCTATCAGCTTGCGAATCTCCGGCACGGCATACACGCCGGTCGCCGCCGGATCGCCGGGGCCGTTCGATAGCAGCACCCCGTCCGGCTTGCGCGCCAGGATCTCCTCGGCCGACGTATCGACCGGCACCACGGTAGCCCGTGCGCCGACGCTAGTTAACGCGCGGAGGATATTGCGCTTCACACCGTAGTCGACGACGACCACGTTGTACCTGGGCGAACCGGGCCTGGCATAGCCGTCGGGCCAGGACCACAGGCCCTCGTCCCAGACGAACGGTTGCAGGCAGGAGGCGTCCTTTGCCAGGTCCAGGCCCTCGAGCCCCGGCCAAGCCTTCGCCTTGGCGATCAGGGCGTCCAGATCGAACTGGCCCTGCGGCGAATGGGCGATCACCGCATATGGCATGCCGTGCTCGCGGATGGTGCGGGTGAGCGCGCGCGTGTCGACGCCGGCCAGACCCACCACGCCCCGCCGCGCCATCCAGGTCGCCAGATCCGCGTCGGCGCGCCAGGTTGCCGGCGCGGTCGGCACGTCGCGGAAGATCGCGCCCCGCGCCGCCGTTCGGGCGGACCCGGACATCTGCTCCAGGTCTTCAAGATTGGTCCCGGTGTTGCCGATGTGCGGGAAGGTGAAGGCGATGATCTGGGCCATGTAGGAGGGGTCGGTCAAAATCTCCTGGTAGCCGGTCATGGCGGTGTTGAAGCAGACCTCGCCCAGCGCCTCGCCGACCGCGCCCACGCCAATGCCTTGCAGCACCGTCCCGTCCGCCATTGCCAGAACGCCGGTGCAGCCGGGCAGCAAATCACGGCTCATGACGGCGACTCCTGGTGGGCAAAACGGCCGCGTAGGTAGTGAGTCCCGTCCTGGCGGTCAATGTGCGCATATCGCACGCAGATGAAGCCGGGAGCACCCCTGATGAGCGATACCTACGTCGATCCGGATCGAAGTGCCTGGGAGCTCTTCAAGTCCCTGCCGGCCGACCAGCCGATCCAGATGCTCAACCTGGTGCGGCTGAAGCCGAAGGCGGACTACCCGGCCGACCACCCCGACCATGCCAAGGATATCTCCGGCCTCGACGCCTATCGCGCCTACGGCCGCACCACCGCGGCGATCTTCGCCCGCGTCGGTGGCCGCCAGATCTGGGCTGGCAAGCCGCAGGTGATGGTCACCGGGCCGCAGGCCGAGGCGTGGGACCTGGCGTTCATCGCCGAATACCCGACCTC
>JANXXA010000346.1 GCA_025350885.1 Phenylobacterium sp. | reverse complement strand
TGGCGCTGGAGAACGCGGTGGTCTTGCCGATCGCCCGGCTGCGTCTCAACGACCGCGATCTTCTCGACCTCTCTAACCGCCTTGCGACGCGGCGCGGGATCGCCCGTCGGCCCGCCCGGCGCGTCAGGGCGAAAGCTGGCCTATGAAGATGGCGAACATGGCGGTCGTGGTGCTGGCCGGCGGCGAAGGCCGGCGCATGGGGGGCTCCAAGCCCAGGATGCCCTGGGAGCAGACCACGCTGATCGGCCATGCCCTGGACCTGGCCCGAGACTACGGCAGCGACGTCGCGGTCGCCGTGCGGGACGCGGCCCAGGTCGCCGGCGCCGTGGAGGCCCATCTTCTCCTAGACGAACCTGGGATTGAGGGTCCCCTGGCCGGCCTGGCGTCGGCGCTCAGCTTCGCCCAAGGAATGGGTGCGTGTTGCGTGCTGACCCTTCCCTGTGACGCACCACAACTGCCGGCCGACCTCGCGGTGCGCCTGCAAGCGGCGCTGGAACCCACGGGCGGGGTTGCGGTCGCGCAAAGCCGTGGGCGATCGCACCCCACCTGCGCGCTCTGGCGCAGCGGCGCCCTGGAGGCGCTGCCGGCCTACCTCGCCACCGGGCGACGCTCCCTGAACGGCTTCGCTACGGCGGTCGGCATGACAGCCGTCGACTGGCTTGTCGTTGGTTCGGACCCGTTCGCCAACGCCAACACGCCCGAAGAGCTTGCTGCTTTGCAGGCTTGAGCGACCGCGCTAGCTGGCCGACGCCGTTATCAAGCGCGCGATTGACCAACAACAATCGCTTCCGAGCAGACGCGACCTAGGCTTCGCCAGTCAAACCGGGAGATCACAATGCTCATCCTCAAATCCCTACGCCTAGCGGTTCCGACGCTTGCCGCTGTATCCGCCCTCGCCCTCATCGGCGCAGAAGCTCGCGCGCAGGACGTGGCCGGCCTCGATGTCCAGGGCCATGCCCCCACGACGTTGCGGATCAACATCAGCGGCAAGGACGCGCCGGCGGTGACCAAGGCCGTCCACGTCGCCGCCCGCACGGTCTGCGGCAACGCTCGCGCCAACCGGGAGCTGGATCTCGGCGACGTCGTCGTCTGCCAGGACGCCTCGTTCGTCAAGGCCATGAGGCGCTACGCCGCGATGACGAGGTTCCACACCGTGGCCGCGATCGAGGGGGCCATCGTTCTCAGCGCCCGATAAGGTCCCTGCAGCCCGCGCGCCGCCGTCCGGTCCGGGCCCGGCGCGCCCCGGCTGTCCGCGTCCGCTTCGCAGGCCCGCGAACGCCCCGAGTCGCGTCGTTTGATACCGGTCAAGGCGTTCTGGCTCCGCCGCGCCCAGGCTTCCGAAAACCCAGAAGGAACCTCTGTCATGGATTTCGGCCTCTCCGAACGCGAGACCCAGTGGCGTGACCGCATCCGCGCCTTCATGACGGCGCACATCTATCCGGCGGTGGCGGCCTACCAGCAGCAGATGGCGGTCGAGGGCGCGGCGCGCTGGCGGGTCGTGCCTATCGTCGAAGAGTTGAAAGCACGCGCCTATGCCGAAGGCCTGTGGAACCTGTTCCTGACGCCGTCCGAACATGACGAAATCGAGGACCGTGGACCGGGCCTGACCAACCTCGAATATGCGCTCTGCGCCGAAGAAATGGGCCGCGTGGGGTTTGCATCCGAAGTGTTCAACTGCTCGGCGCCCGACACCGGCAACATGGAGGTCCTGCGCAGCTACGGTACGGCGGCTCAGAAGGAGCGTTGGTTGCGGCCGCTGATGGCCGGCGAGATTCGCTCGGCCTTCCTGATGACCGAACCGGACGTGGCCTCGTCCGACGCCACCAACATCCAGACTTCGATCCGGCGCGACGGCGATAGCTACGTCATCAACGGCCGCAAGTGGTGGTCGTCGGGCGTCGGAGATCCCCGCTGCAAGATCGCGATCCTGATGGGCAAGACCGACCCTGACGGCGCCAAGCACGCCCAGCAGTCACAGATCCTGGTGCCTACCGACGCGCCCGGCTTCGAGGTGGTGCGGATGTTGCCGGTGTTCGGCTACGACGACGCACCCCACGGCCACGCCGAGGTGGTGCTGCGCGACGTCCGCGTGCCGGTCGAAAACCTGATCCTCGGGGAGGGGCGGGGCTTCGAGATCGCCCAGGGCCGGCTGGGCCCAGGCCGTATCCATCACTGCATGCGGGCGATCGGCGCCACCGAAGTGGCGCTGGAGAAGATGGTCGACCGGCTGCTGTCGCGCGTCGCCTTCGGCAAGCGGCTGGCCGACCAGTCGGTGTGGGAGCAGCGGATCGGCGAGGCGCGCCTCGATATCGAAATGACACGGCTCCTATGCCTGAAGGCGGCCGACATGATGGACAAGGTCGGCGCCAAGGCCGCCCAGCTCGAGATCGCCATGATCAAGGTCGCGGCCCCGCGCACGGCCCTCAAGGTCCTCGATGACGCGATGCAGGCGCATGGGGGCGGCGGGATGTCGGAGGACTTTGGCCTGGCCCGTGCCTACGCCGGGATGCGCTCCCTGCGCATCGCCGACGGCCCCGACGAGGTGCATCTGCGGGCGATATCACGCCTCGAGATCGGTCGCCATGGCGCGCGGATGCGCGCCTGGCGCGAGCGCCCCGCAGTGGAGCCGGTTGCCTGATCGATGTCGAAGCGGCGCTTGATCAACATCAAAGGTGACGGCTGCGTCATCTTCTAGGGTGCTCTCCAACCGGGCGATCCGGACAACCGTGGGAAACCGTCATGCTGCACGTGAATGTCGTGAAGGGTCCGCCGACGGCGGTTCAGTATTTCGACGAGGTCGATCTCGCCAAGAAGCTGTCGGATCACGACGTCGAGGTCATCCGCGAGATCTTCAACACGCCGCTGACCGGCTCCTACAACTGGGACTACGAGATCGCCAATTCCAAGATCCGGCGGCTCTATGAGCTGGGCAAGCGGTTCAACTGGAATACCGAGCTGGACATCGACTGGAACCAGCCGCCGCCGGCGCGGACCGAAGGTAAGCGGAGCGAAGGCCCGGAGGGCTACGCCGGCCATCCCAAGTGGGAGGCGCTGACGTCCGCCCAGAAGCGGGAGTTCCAGCATCGCGCCAACGCCCAGACCCTGTCGCAATTCCTGCATGGCGAGCAGGGGGCGCTGATGGTGGCGTCCCAGTTGGTGAGTTGCGCCCCCACCCATGACGCCAAGCTCTATGCCGCGTCCCAGACCTTCGACGAAGCGCGGCACGTGGAGGTCTTCCACAAGTACCTGATGACGCGCTGCAGGATGATCTACCCGATCAACCCCAGCCTGAAGTTCCTGCTCGACAAGGTGCTCACCGATGCGCGCTGGGAGCTGAAGTTCATCGGCATGCAGATCCTCATCGAGGGCCTAGCGCTGGCTGCCTTCCAGACCATCCATCAGACCACCGAGGATCCGCTGCTGCGCGACATCGTGGCCCTGGTGATCCGCGACGAGGGCCGGCACGTGGCCTTCGGCGTCAACTACCTGGAGGACTGGATCCGGGCCCTGCCGGAGGACCA
>JANXXA010000251.1 GCA_025350885.1 Phenylobacterium sp. | reverse complement strand
GGGCGCTGTCCAAGGTGATACAGAAGCACGCCCTGTTAAGCACCGCGTCACGGTCGGCTCCGCACTCATCAGCCGTCATGCAGGCCCTTCCCCGCGTCCACCCGCGCTGCGCCGGACCCCAGGGCAGCCAACGCAACGCCTATCGACCAAGCCAGTACTGGGACGATCAAGAGCCAGCGGAAGTTCGACTCGAGGGCAAAGTTCGCGGCGCTCATCGACGCCACGGACAAGAGCCCCGCGAGACCAAGCAGAACAAGCTCATGCTCATCCATGGCTCTGCTTCGCGCAAGCCGCGCTGCGAACCCGGCCAGAAGCACGCCGAGCGCCGCCATCTGTCCGCCGAGGACCGCGAAAACCAGGTCCAGCCATGGTTCGAGGCGAGGCAGAACCACGACAAGTCGCTCAGCCGTCGCGCCGAGGAAGCGCAGGTCTTCGGGCAGGATCGGCCGGCGGAACACCACGAAATAGGCGCCGAGGACCAGTTGGTAGGCCGCGCAGGCGCCGATCAGCCCAGCAGCGGCGCGCCGAAACCGGGTCCGTGGGGACTGCCGACCATGAGGGCTCACCGTTCGAGGAAGGCCAGGGCATTGAACGCCAGGGCGACCAGCGCGCCGCCAAGGGCGCCAAACCCGAGCGACCAGCAGAGTCCCGCCGCCAAAGCCATCGTCGAGCCGACTGGCGCAAGGGTGAACAGCGAGACGTACATGTGGCTGCCGCTGGCCCATCCGAGCGCCGCGGCGATCCAGCAGAGTACGAAGAGCGCCCCGAGGGCGACCGCGCCCGCGCCTGCGCAGCGAACCAGAGGCAGCCGGGCGCGGATGACGCGGGTCTCTGCTAAGTTTGCCATGGCGATGGGTCCCTTCTCGCCTGCCACAAGGTAACCCTCACTGTATTGGTTCCGCTTTGATCTCGATCAGGCTCGGGCGAACGCTGGAGCCTTCAAACAAATCTATCTTCATGCACCCGTCGCACCCGCATTGTGGAGCCACTCATGCCTCAGACAAAAAACCCCTTAAGCCGCGCCAAGGCCAGGCCGTCCGCCCGCCTCTGCGGGCTCTTCGCGGCGGTCGCGATGATCGGGGCCGGGACTGCGGTGATTGCCCACCCGACCGCTCAGCCCAAGCCCGCGGCATCGGCGGAGGCCACGCCTCTCCCGGCCGCCGCCAAGGTGGTGGACGCCTTTCACGCGGCCCTTGACCGGGGGGACACGACTACAGCCGCTGGCCTCCTTTCCACCGCCCTTGTCGTTTTCGAAGGTGGAGAAACCGAGCGTTCCAAGGCCCAGTATGCGGCCCAGCACCTGGCGGCCGACGCCGCGTTCTCGCAGGCCGTGGGCTCGCGGATGACGCGGCGAAGCGGCGGCGTCAGCGGCGATCTGGCCTGGATCGCCAGCGACGGCCGCACCCAGGGCCGGTACAAAAATCGCGACATCGACCGGATCACGACGGAGACCATGGTCCTGCGGCGGGTGTCCGGCGTGTGGAAAATCGTCCACGTGCACTGGTCGTCGCGGGCGGCTGACCCGAAATCTTGAGGGCTGGACCGCTTGGCCGAA
Source organism: Phenylobacterium sp. (assembly GCA_025350885.1). Lineage (GTDB taxonomy): Bacteria > Pseudomonadota > Alphaproteobacteria > Caulobacterales > Caulobacteraceae > Phenylobacterium. The sequence goes on along the minus strand of JANXXA010000251.1, from coordinate 4,323 downwards.
AAATCAGCCCGCTGACGACGGTCCGCAACCAAACTCCCAGGTCACCAAGCTGAGCGGTTCTCCAGCTCGGGTGTCGCGGGGCTTGCGCCTCACGTCCCGAAGGCGGCTTTCAGCTTGCCAGCGGCGTAGTCCTCCGCCTCTTTGGCCGCGGGGACCACCGCGCCCATGCCGAAGAATTCGTGGGTGACCCCGGCGTATTCCTTGAGGTCGACAGTGACGCCGGCGGCGCGCAGCTTGTCGGCGAGACCCGCGCCGTCGTCGTGCAGGGGATCGATCTGCGCCAGGATGATGGTCGTGGGCGGCAGACCGTCCAGCTTGGCGGCGACCAGGTTGAGGCGCGGATCGGCGGCCTGGTCGGGGCTGGACAGCGTGTGCTTGAAGAACCAGGTCAGCATCGGCGTGTTGAGCGGCTTGGCCTTGACGAAGGTCTTCTTCGACCCGGTGTCGGGCGAGGTGTTGGCGACCGGATAGACCGCGACCACCGCCAGGGGCTTGGCCCAGCCCTTGTCGCGGGCGGCAATGGCGACATCGACCGCCATGTTGCCGCCGGCGCTTTCGCCGACGATAGCGATCTTCTTCGGGTCGCCGCCCCACTTGGCGGCGTTGGCGAGAACCCACTGATACGCGGCGTTGGCGTCGTCGTGGGCGGCGGGGAACTTGGCCTCGGGGGCGTGGCGGTACTCGATGGAGACGATGATCGCGCCCGTCGCCTTGGCCAGCGCGCGTGGGCTGGAGTCATAGACGTCGATGTCGGCGATCACCCAGCCACCGCCGTGGATGTAGAGGACGACGGGCATCGGGCCCTTGACGCCGGTCGGGACATAGACCCGCGCGTTCTGCATCCCGGCGCCTGCGGGGTAGGTGACATTCTTCGTGGTGACGGCGGGATCGGGCGCCGTGCTCATCCCCTGTTCCTTCATCAGCGCCTTGACGGCGTCGGCCGGCGTCGGCTGTTTGCGCGCCTCGGCCGGTTCAAGGGTTTCGATGGGCTTGCCGCCGAGCAGCGCCAGATGGTCGAGCACCTTCTGCATCTCCGGACCCGCTGTCGGCATCGTGGTGGCGGCGGGCATGTCAGCCGCCGCGTCAGTGATCGCCTGCGCGGCGGGGACATCGGCCTTCTTCGAACAGCCCGCCGTGGCCAGCGCGAAGGTTGAGACGGCGGCAAGGAGCGTGAACGAAAGCTTGGCGGTCATGGCTGATCTTCCTTGGCCGAAGCCGGGTGGAGGCGTGGGGTCAATGGGCGACCGCGGGCGAAAATCCCAAAGTCAGGCTCGAGAACGTGGTGTCGAAATCCGCCTTGGGGTTTCCCTTAAGCGCGCGGGTCCACAGAACGTTCAATTGCCAGGCGCCGGTCCTCGGAAACCGGAACACCGCGCGGCCAGCGGCGTCGGTGAGGACCGTCTGAACAGGGCGACCATCGAATTGCAGATTGTTCAGCATGACCGTCGCGCCAGGCAGAGGACGGCCCTCGAGCAACACACGGACCGGCAGATCCTGGCCGGCGCCGACGGCGTAGGGATTGACCTCCGGCACGATCTCCAGGCTCACGCCGACGGGCTTCGTCACCCACGGCTGCGGCGTGTCGCTTGCCGGTCCGACCTGCACCAGCGCCTTGGCGCGGCGGCTGTAGATTTCGCGACCGGGCTGGTCTTCCGTGCGCGTCTGTTTCCGCAGCTCCAGCGCCGGTGTCAGGCCTTCCTGCTTGAGATAGTCGGTAAATCGAATGCCCGGCAGCGTGCTCTGCGCAGAGTTGGTCTGCAGGACGAGGATGTGCGTACCCGGCCGGCCGAAGGCGATGAGGTGGTCCTGGTCCATCGACCCCACCCGAAGCTCGCGCAAGTGGTCGGTAACGACGCCGCCGGGCCCGATGCTGTTGAAGCGGACCACGCGCCCGGCTTCGGCCGTCCAACGCTGGCGGAACTCGCCATGGCCCACCTGCAGGGTGGTCATCACCGCACTGTTCGGCGCGATCCAGAACTTGAAGGGCTGCACCCAGAAATCGTGCGCCACCGCCGCTGCGGAGATCGCGGCCGCCGCCATACCCAGCCCGATGCGCAGCAGGGTTCGTGCAAAGGTTCGAGGCAGGTTCATTGCATGTGGTCTCCGACATAGCCCGGGGTTGGGATGAGCGTGGGCAGGGCGGCGGCGAGGACAGAGACGGCCACCAGCCAGCTGGCGACCACCTTGATCGCGATGCCCATCCTGCGGGAGACCAACAGGCTCGCGGGCAGACAGATAAGCACCCAGGGCAATGCCTTGGCCAGATCGAGCGGCGCGCCGGCGGCGGCGATGACCGCGCCCGCCCATAGCCCGGCGTTGGCGGCCAGCAGCACGCCCGCGCGGAGCCCCAGCGGCCTTGGCAGGTGAACCGAGAGGGCTGTGACGATCACGCTCGCCCAGCACGCATAGAATATCGCATCGGCCCAGGCCGGATCGATCCGCGCCAGGCTGACGGCCACGGCCACGCCGGCGAATACGGCCGCGCCGGGGGCGATCGCCCGGCGCGGAACGAAGGCCAGCGCAAGGCCCAGCGCCGCCGCTAGTAGGGCCGGCGGGAGAGCTCCGCCCCTCATGCTGTCAGCGCCCTGAACAGGAAATAGACGCCGCACAGGGCGACAGCGGCGCCAAGCCCGCGGGTCACCACGACGCCGCCCGGGCGATCATTGAGCACGCCGATGCCGATGCCGGCGACGTGCAGCATGCCGGTCGCCAGCACGAAGCCGACGCTGTAGCCGATCGGATCGGCGGCGGAAGGCAGTTCGCGGCCATGGGCGTAGCCATGGAAGATCGCGAAGACACCGACGATGCCGCAGGCCAGCCAGATCGGCGCGCGGTAGGCCGCGGCGATCACGCCACCCATCACCAGAACCGAGATGGCGATGCCGATTTCCACCCTCGGCAGCGGCACATTGGCCATGCCCATAGCGCCGCCGAGCGCCATGACCGTTGGGAAGATCACCGGCAAGGCGACGATCAGCGGCCGTCCGAGAAACGCCCCCCAGAGGCCCACCGACACCATGGCCAGAAGGTGGTCGAAACCGCTGAGCGGGTGCAGGAATCCGGAGAGAAAGCCGCCGGGCAGGCCCGTGCCGCTGTGGGCCAGCGCCGGCCCGGCGGTCAGCCAGCCTGCCAGCAGCAGCGCTGCGCCCGCAAGGGCCTGGCGCGCGCGCATCGCGCTCACGCCTGCTGCTGGAAGGCGATCTCGGAAATCACCCGGCGGCCGTCGCGCCGGGTCAGCTGCACGAAGACATCGACGATGCCGCGGACATAGTCGGAGATTTCCGCACGGCCGAGGTTGAGGCCGGCCTGCAGCACCAGCAGGGTCAGCTGATCCACGGCCCCGCGCGGACTGTCGGCGTGGATGGTGGTGATCGACCCGGGGTGGCCGGTGTTGACGGCGCGCAGGAAGGTCGCCGCCTCCCGGCCGCGGAGTTCGCCCAGGATGATCCGATCGGGGCGCATGCGCAGGGACGCCTGCAACAGGTCGTCGGCGGTAACCCGGGCCTCGCCGTTCTCGCCACGCACGGCGATCAGGCCGAGCGCATTGGGATGGTCGAGCTGTACCTCGGCGGCGTCTTCGATGAGGATCAGCCGCTCCTCGCGTGGGACTTCCTTGAGCAGGGCGTTGAGAAATGTGGTCTTGCCCGTCGAGGTGCCGCCGGCGATGACGATGTTCTTGCGGTGACGGACCGCCGCCCGGAGAAATTCCGCCGAACGACCCGCATCGAGCAGCGAGCGGAGTTCAGTATCGACCCTGGCCGCGTCCGACTGGCCGTCCGTGCGCGTGGCCGCAAATGCGCTGGCGCGTTCGTAATCGTCCAGGCTGAGGTCCGACACCACGTGTTTACGCACGGCGATCGCGACGTGCCCGCGCGTGGCCGGCGGCGCGATGATCTGCACGCGCTCGCCATCGGGCAGGGTCGCGGCGAGCAACGGATGCTCGCGGTTGACGCCCTGGTGCGACAGGCTGGCGATCTGCCGCGCCAGTCTCCACAATGTCGTCTCGTCGAGCTGCGGCGCGGCGTGCCGTTCGATGGCCCCGGTCACCGTCTCGATCCAGGCTTCGCCGGGAGCGTTGATGAAGATGTCGGTGACTTCCGGCCGCTCAAGCAGCCCCGCCAGGGGCGCGAGGTAGGTACGCAGATAGACGGCGGGCTCGGCGATCATCGCACCGGCTCCACGGCGGAGAAGTCCAGGTCGCGCGCCACGAAGATGTTGATCGCTTCGCCCTGCCGCACCGTGATGGTCGGCGGGATGGCGTCGCCCTGCAGCGCCGCCGTCGCCGCGCCGGCGGCGGCCCCGGGCGAGCCGATGCTGATCTGG
>JANXXA010000231.1 GCA_025350885.1 Phenylobacterium sp. | reverse complement strand
CCCACGACCGCGAAGGTTGCGGCGTGCACCAGCAGGCCGGGGATCATCTCGCGCAGGCCGTCGACGCCAAGGGCGTGCGGCAGCTTCAGGTCGAGGGCCAGCAGGGTAAGCACGATGGCGAAGACGCCGTCGCTGAAGAGTTCAAGTCGATGCTTCGTCATGCCGCCCCCAGCGGATCAACCTTGACCACACTGTAAGCGGACTCTCCGAAGGTCGGCAAAGGGGTCCAAAGCGGACCTTCCCAAGGATTGGCCCGAGAATGTCCGGGGCATAGGTCAGGGCTCACCGAATGGAAATTTGCTCAGTGTCTGGCCCTGCGCACGGGTGGCGGTGATCGGCACGCAAACGGATTGCGGCGCAGGGTTGGGATTGACGACCTCGGCTATTCGAAGTGGGCTCGCGTCGGCAAATTCCTGACTGGTGATCAGCGCAATCCGCCACGCGCGGTAGCGGGCATCATTCAGGATGAGGTTCATGTCGTAGACGCCCTGGGATGGCAGTCGTTGCAGGTTCTCCAGTGATCGAAGCCGCGCCCAGTCTCCTTGCTCGATCGCCATCTCCGTCATCACCAGCCGAAGCTGGGTGTAAACCGAGCCATAGTTAGCTATCTCTTTGGGCGGCAGCAGCGCGGCGCGGCCGCTCTGCGAGGCTGCGTCCCAGCGCAAAGTCTCGATACTCCAGAATTGGGGCCGCCCCACCCAGCCCGGACGCCTGAAGGCGCCGTCAAGGCGGGCCCCGTCGAGAATCGCCTGCACTTCGCCCAGGCGCCGTTCGATGCAGCCCCGGGTTGCGTCCCGCGAGCGCAGGTAAGCCAAGTTCAGAGCGAGCTCGTGGCGGATCGCCTCGCGAGCTTCCCCGATCTCTGATTGGCGATGCACCCACTCCACCGATTGCTCGGCGCCCAGCGCGATAAGCACGCCGATGACGATGGTGCCGACCTCCTTCAGAAGTTCGCGCCAACCATGCCAGGGTTTGGGTTTGTGGATGTCCATGCCGCCCCCCAGCGATCATCCGGCGGATCGTAAGCGGACTCTTCGACGGTCCGCAATGGGTCGAAAGCTTTCGTTACCTCCGCGCCCGTAAGCGCACCTGACCAGCGCCTGTGGTTGGAAACGGACCTCGGCGTCCGCTCGTCTTAGGCCGCGATGGCGCTGGCCATGATGCCCTTACCGAGGGTGAAGGCGGATCCGACGCTGCTCACAGGGGCGGTCTTTCGCGTGAGACCTAAGGCCGCGCGCAGCCGCCACGTCGCCTCGATGCCTGTACAGTGGCCCGCCAGAAGGTATTTGACGCCCAGACGGCGCAATTGCGCGCCCGTCCAGTCGACGACCTCGTCGCTCTTCGCGAAGAGGTGAAGGCCGCCGATCACGGCGAAGACCGGCTTGGTCCCCGCGATAGCCTGGGCATATTCCGAGATATTGACGATGCCGGCGTGGCCGCAGCCCGTTAGCACCACAAGGCCTTCAGCCGTCGAGAACACCAAGGCGGCGTCCTCGGGCACGTTATCGACCACGTCACCGGCCGCCGTACGAATTTTCAGGCCTCCCGTGCTCCAATTCGTCTCACTATTGTTCCTGGGCACCGGCCCGGTGAACCAGACCCCTGGCGCGAGTTGAGTCGCGCCCTCGTGAAGGATGAAGCGGCCGCCCAGCCGTTCGTATTCAGCCTTCAACGGTGTGAGGCCATTCTGGTCGGCTCCATCGCCGGACAGTCGAGGCAGGAAAATGTTTCCAGACACGTGCGCACGGCCAATCGCGAGCGGATTGCGCTTCATCAGCTCGCGACGCAGCGCGATGAGACCGCCGGTGTGGTCACCGTGATTGTGCGAGACGATGACGTCCTCGACCTTCGACAGGTCGATGCCCAGCGACTTGGCGTTCTTCAGCACCACGTCCGGATTCGCGCCGGTATCGAACAGGAACTTGCGCCCATCGACCTCAACCAGGGCCGAATAGCCCCACTCTCCCAGGCCCTGGTCTGCGAGCATCGTGGATAGAACGGTGACCTTCAGCGCCTCGACCTGGCCGGCCAGAGCGGCGCCGGGGATCAGAAAGGCAAGGCAAATCAACAGGGCCAAAATTCGGTAGAACATGGCGCCTCCTCTGGTCGTCCTGGCCATGCCGCTCCGGCACATCGCACATCGCACATCCGAGGTAGCGGACTTCGCTTCACGGTGCCGCAGCCCCCTCAACGCCACTTGGGCCGCCGACCTACTTAGCGCGCACGTCATTGCGACACATCCCGCCGATGATACGCCAGCCGCCGGGGCGCTTTACCCAAGTGTGGGTGAAATTGCGAACGATCTGGTCCACTTTCCCATCGGCGGCGTGCTGGAACACCCGCGCCCGATAGTAGACGACCACATGATCACCGCTGCCGCTGGCCGCCTTGTCCTCCAGTGATACGCGGACCTTTACCCCGGCCGGGTCCAGCAGGCCCGTGCCCTCGGCCACGAGGTCGGCCTTGGTTTGCGGTCGCTCTGCCCCGCAGGGCCAGCCGGTAAATCCGGCATCGAAAAGTTCAACGTATTTCGGGACGTCACTCGCAACATTCGTCGCCCAGTAGCGGTCCTCTCCCGCCCAGGCGCCGGCCAGGGCTGACGGCGATGGCTGAGCCGCGCTCGGCAGGGCTTCGGCGCAAGCGACGGCGCAGGCCATCACAGCGATGATGTTCCTCATCCTTGTCGGTCCTTGCGGAGGAAACGCCGACCCCCAGCGGATCAACCTTGGCCATAGCCTAAGTGGACTCGCCGAAGGTCCGCAATGGGTCAAAGTCGGGCATCAGGCTGACGCCCGGATGCCGGCCTCAGAGCTTTTCGCGCCAGATCGCCAGGGCCAGTCTCGGGCGCGCCAGGAACAGGGCGCTCCACACCAGCAGGACCCCCAGGTAGCGCAGACCCCTGCGGCGGGGGCGGAACTGGGTTTCGTAGAGGTTGGCGTAGTCGGCGATGACGCTCATGGCGGTCTCCTCGTGGCGATGAGGAGAGGCTAGGCGCCCGTTACGTCAGTTACGGACGTATGGGCGGCGAGCGCGCGTTCAAGCTCGGCGATCAGGGTGGCCTTGAGCGCCGGCGGGGCCAGCACTTGGACCCGGTCGCCCCAGCTGAACAGGTGCCAGGCGAGTTCCAGCATGCCGCTGGCCCGGAAGCGGACGATCACCGCGCCGTCGGCCTGGGGTTCGACGTTCTGGTTGGCGTGGAAGCGCCAGCGCAGGGCGTCGTCGGCGCCCGCCGGCGTCACCCGCAGCACCACGTCCTCGGTATCATCCTGGTAGATGCCGAAGCTTTCGTCGGCGTAGGCCTGCAGCGAGAAGCCTGGCGGGCGCGCCGCCGGGCGGTCGGTGACGGCGATCTCGGCGATCCGGTCCAGCCGCCAGTTGCGCGGGCCCTGCCCCTCGTCGGCGACCAGATAGTTCGACCGGCCGAACAGCACCCCGAACGGGGTCACCTCGCGCACCCGGCCGGGCGTGGCCCCGCCGTCGTAGCGGAACCGCAGCGCGTGCATCGACAGGAGCGCCTGGCGGATCGCGGCCAGCACCGCGGCGTCCTCGAAGGGGCGCGGGCCGGCCTGCACGGCGATGGTCTCGGCCTGCAACAGCGCCTCCAGATCGGGGGCGAGCCGGCGCCGCGCCGCCGCCCGCGTGGCCGACAGCACCTTCTGTTCCAAGGATTTCAACGCCCCGGCCCGCGCCGCCGCGCCCTGCTGAGCGAACAGCTCCCCCGCCGCCGCCAGCGCCGCCAGCTCCTCGGCGGTGGGCGCCTGGAATAGGCCGTCCAGCCCGGCCGGGATGCGGAAGCGCCGGGTCGGGGGATCGTCCACCTCTTCCAGCTGCGGGAAGACGTCGCGCACGGCGTCGCGCATCCGCTCGGCGGTGCGCCGCCCGACGCTTAAGCGCTCAGCCATCTCGTCGAGGGTCAGCCCCTCGGCGGTGGCGGCCAGCATCCGCGCCAGCGTCAGCAGCTGTCCGGCCTTTTCGTGGCGCATGAGACCTACGTCCGATTCTGTCGTTCCCGGGGATCAGAACCGAAGCCGTCGCAACCCGCAACGGAGTTTACGCCATGGCCTACCGCCGCTTCCGCCCCGCCCTCGCCGCCCGCCCGATCGAGACCGCCGCGTTCGAGCGCCCGACCCTGCCCGGCTCCGTGGTCGACGCGGTCCTGCGGTTCCACGACGAAGCCCAGGACCAGGGCGCCGGCCGCACCCTCTTGCGGCTGAGCGCCAAACGCCTGCGGGCGCCGGAGGTGAAGGTGGTGCTGGGCAAGCTCGCCATCCGCGCGGCCAATGTCGCCATCCTATGGAACGAGGACGAGAGCCAGATCATCCGGGTGCTGGAGGCGGCGTAACCGCCTGGGCGCCGGACCAGGCCGCCCCGGCCGCGGCGACTATCACCGCGGCGATGCCGCCAACCTGCGCCAGGGCCAGTCGCTCGTGCAGCAGCAACAGGCCCGTTGCCGCGCCGAAGGCCGGCTCCAGGCTCATCAGCACCGCGAAGGTGCGCGCCGGCATCGCGGCCATCGCATAGAGCTCCAGCGAGAACGGGATGACGGTGGAGAACAGGGCCACCACGGCGGCCAGCGGCAGCAGCGCGGGGTTGAGGATCGCCGCCCCGGCGTGGGCGACCCCGATGGGCAGCACGATCACCGCGGCGATGCTGACCGACAGCGGCGCGGCCGCCGACCCCAGCGCCGTCCCCGCCGCGCGGCCGCAGAGGATATAGCCCGCCCAGCCGCAGGCCGCGCCTAGCGCGCAGGCGACGCCGACCAGATCGAAATGCGCGCCCGCCACTCCACGTCCGACGAGCGCCCAGACGCCGACGGCGGCTAGGCCCGCCCAGAGCAGGTCGCGCAGCTGACGCGAGCCCAGCACGGCTACGCCCAACGGCCCCAGGAACTGCAGCGCGATCGTCACCCCCTGCGGCAGCCGCGACAGCGCGGCGTAGAACAGGGCGACGGCGGCGGCCACCGAGAGGCCCAGGCCGATGACGGCGGGCCAGGCGGCGCGCGGCGGCCAGGCGCGCCAGGGCCGCGAGACCGCCACCAGCATGAGCGCGCCGAGCGTCAGCCGCAGGGCCGCGGCGCCTTGCGGACCGACCGCGGGAAACAGCGACTTGGCGAAGGCGGCGCTGACCTGGAAGGCGACCATCGCCGTCACCACCGCGGCGATCGGCAGGAGCATGGCGGCCAGACCGGCCGGGCGCGCGTTCAAGGCCGGGGTGGAGGCGTGCCCTCCGGCCGGTAGCTCGGCTGGTCGATGGCCAGCTGGTCGCTCGCCATCGTGCGCAGCGCCGCCAGCAGCCCGGGCGTCGCCACGGTCAGCTCGGCCGACCGGATGCGCGCGCACAGCTCCGCGTTGAGCTCGGCGTGGGGTCCGCCGTGACCCAGCACCTGCGCCATCGCCGCCGCCGCCGTCGCTTCGGCCGCCGGACCCCGTGTGAGTTCGCGGCCGACGGTCGCCAGGGCGTTGGCCGCGACGCGCGCCAAGAAGGCGTTGCGCGGGTCGAGGCCGGGCCGGATGGTGTCGATCCAGGCGGCCACCGCCTGGGCCAGTTCCTCGGTCCTGGGGTGGGTGATCACAGGCCCTGCTCCAGAAGGACGACGAGGTCGGCCTCGGTCTCCGAGACACGGCGGCCGATCATCGGCCGTTCCACCGAACGCTCGGTCCCGTTGGCCCAGCTCATATACATGGTCAGGCACATGATCCCCCAGCGCAGCGAACCCAGCATCTGCCAGAAGCGCACGCGCGAAAGTTCGACCGCCCGCCCGCCCGCCGCGGCGTAGCCGGCCAGCAGATCGGCATAGTCGCCAAACCCGCCCACCGGCCGGTCGGGGCGGCCGAAGCGCCAGGAATTGGTGCAGATCCAGCCCATGTCCTCGGCCGGATCACCGATGTGCGACAGCTCCCAGTCCAGAACCGCGACCAGGCCCTTGTCAGGATCGAACATCAGGTTGCCGTTGCGAAAATCGCCATGCAGCAGGGTGGGCGCGACGGGGTCGGGCACGTGGCCGCGCAGGTACTGGAACGCCAGCTCCAGGATCGGCCGCGCGGCGCCGGTGGCGCGGTAGACCTCCTCGTAGCGGTCGAGTTCGCCCAGGCCGTCGACCGTCTTCAGGCCCAGGTCCGGCGGCGGCGGAGTGGCGTGGATCTGCGCCAGCACCTGGCCGCACTGGCGCGCCAGCCCGCCGCGCACGGCGTCGAAGCGGGGGTCGGAGACGATGCGCTTGCCCAGGGTCTCGCCGCCGACCCGGCCCATCACATAGGCCTCGCCCAGGCCGTCGGTCTCGTCGCAGATATGGCGCACGGGGGGGACCGGCGCGCCCCGGGCGCCGGTGGCGCGGATCAGCGCGGCCTCGGTGGCGAGCCGGATCGACCGGGCGTTGTCGGGATCAAACGGCGCGCCGCGGCGGCGCAGGATCAGCTCTTCGCGCCCGCCGGCGACCTCGATGACGAAGCCCCAGGTCTCCATGCTGGCCCCGCCCGACAGCCGCCCGGCGTCGGCCAGCCGCGCGCCCTCGCCCCCCAGGCGCAGGGCCAGGCGCGCCAGCGCGTCGGCAACGTCCACAGTCATGACCCCACGGAACCTCAAACCTGGTTTAGGCTGGCGATCTGGCGAGCGTTCCCACGGCTTGTAAATGCCTCCGTACGGTCAGCCCGCCGAAGAAACCCTGACGAGGACGCGACCGATGGACTTCGACCTGCCCAAAGACATCCAGGACTATCTGGCCGAGCTTGACGCCTTCATCGAGGCCAAGATCAAGCCCCTGCAGGCGCAGGACGACAACGAGCGGTTCTTCGACCATCGCCGCGAGCACGCCCGCACCGACTGGGACAACCAGGGCCTGCCGCGCAAGGACTGGGAGGAGCTCTTGGCCAAGGCCCGCAAGCTGGCCGACGAGGCCGGGCACCTGCGCTACGCCTGGCCGGTGGAATGGGGCGGCAAGGGCGGCTCCAACCTCGACATGGCGATCATCCGCGAGCACCTCGCGGCCAAGGGCCTAGGCCTGCACAACGACCTGCAGACCGAGCATTCGATCGTCG
>JANXXA010000207.1 GCA_025350885.1 Phenylobacterium sp. | reverse complement strand
GATGGACGGAGCCCAACAGCTTGACGACAGCTGGACCGTCGCTGGCCGCACGTTCCGCTCGCGCCTGATCGTCGGCACCGGCAAATACAAGGACTACGCCCAGAACGCCGCCGCCGCCGAGGCCGCGGGCGCGGAGATCGTCACCGTGGCTCTGCGCAGGGTGAACCTGTCGGACCCCAGCCAGCCGATGCTGGTCGACCATGTGAAGCCCGACCGTTTCACGTTTCTCCCCAACACCGCGGGCTGCTTTACCGGAGAGGACGCGGTGCGGACCCTGCGGCTGGCCCGCGAGGCCGGCGGCTGGGACCTGGTGAAGCTGGAGGTGCTGTCCGACACCAAGCACCTGCTGCCCGACATGGAAGAGACGCTGCGGGCGCTGAAACTGCTGATCGCCGAGGGGTTCCAGGTGATGGTCTACTGCACCGACGACCCGGTCTATGCGCTGAAGCTGGAAGAGGCAGGGGCCGCCGCCGTCATGCCGGCCGCCGCCCCCATAGGCTCGGGGCGCGGGATCCAGAACGCCCTCAATCTGGGTCTGATCATCGAACAGTCGCGCGTGCCGGTGCTGGTCGACGCCGGCGTCGGCACGGCATCGGATGCGGTGCTGGCCATGGAACTCGGCTGCGACGCGGTGCTGATGAACACCGCCATCGCCGAAGCCCGCGATCCGATCCGCATGGCGCACGCCATGAAGCACGCGGTCATCGCCGGCCGGCAAGCCTACCTCGCCGGCAGGATGCCCCGGCGGATGTACGCCGACCCGTCCTCGCCGCTGGCCGGGCTGATCTAGCGTCCCGATTCCGAAGTTCGCAGGCGCGTATGGCCTGCGCGGTCGAACTTCGAAATCGATGAGGACGTCCGTGGCCGCATCGGCGGGTGATGCAGCCTTGCCAACTCGCAGACGTTCCGAAGGGCTCATAAGGGTGGAAACGGGACCTTCTTGGGCTAAGCTTGTTTTCCAGGTGCGCGCGGGGCAGTGATCATGGGGGACGCACGGACGGAGGGCCCGACGCGGCGGGCCGTGATGGGTGTAGCGGGCGGCGCTGCGCTGGCGCTGGCGGCGGGCGAGGCGACGGCGGCATCCACCGAGATCACCGACATGGGCGGCGCGGCCCTGGCGGCGGCGATCCGCGCCAAGAAGATCTCGGCGCGCGAGGCTATGTCCGCGTGCCTCGATCGCGTCGACGCGGTGAACCCGGCGATCAACGCGGTGGTCTCAATTCGGCCGCGCGAGGCGCTGATGGCCGAGGCGGCCGCCGCCGATGAGCGACAGGCGAAGGGCGAGACGCTCCCGCCGCTGCATGGCCTGCCGCACGCCGTAAAGGACCTGCAAGCGGTGAAGGGCCTGCGCTTCACCCAAGGTTCGCCAATCTACAAGGACCGCATCGCAGCGGCAGACAGCCTGATGGTGGAACGGCTGCGCAAAGCCGGCGTCATCTTCCTCGGCAAGACCAACACGCCCGAGTTCGGCCTGGGCTCGCATACTTTCAACCCGGTGTTCGGCGCAACGCACAATCCCTATGACCTCACGCGTTCGGCCGGAGGCTCAAGCGGCGGGGCTGCCGCGGCGCTGGCGGCGCGCATGCTGCCGCTGGCCGACGGCAGCGACTACGCGCCTCAGGAACCCCGCCGGCTGGAACAACGTGTTCGGCTTCCGCACAGGCTACGGTGTGGTGCCGGCGACCGGGCCCGAGGTCTGGCTGACCGGCATGGGCGTGCAGGGGCCGATGGCGCGCTCGGTCGAGGACTTGGCGCTGCTGCTCTCGGTGCAGGCGGGCTACGATCCCCGAAGTCCGCTGTCGCTGCCCGGTGACGGCGCAGTCTACCGACAGCACCTCGACGCACCTGTGAAGGGTCGCCGTATCGGCTGGCTAGGTGACTTCAGCGGTGCGGTGCCGCACGAGCCCCAGGTACTGGAGGTGTGCCGTGCGGCCCTGAAGGCCTTCGAGGCGCTGGGTTGCGTGGTCGAGGATGCCGAGATCGACGCGGCGGTCGAGCCGGCCTGGCAGGCGATGATCAAGCTGCGGGCCTGGCAGCAG
>JANXXA010000196.1 GCA_025350885.1 Phenylobacterium sp. | reverse complement strand
CATCTGAACGATGGAGAGCAGGCTGTCCATGCCCTTCAGCGCCCGGGTTTCAATCGGCACGCCCAGCACCGGAAGGTCGGTGAGCGAGGCGGTCATGCCGGGCAGATGCGCCGCCCCGCCGGCCGCGGCGATGATCACCTTGAAGCCCGCGGCCCTGGCGCCCTTGGCGAAGGCAAACATGCGATCCGGCGTGCGGTGCGCCGAGACCACCTTGGCCTGATAGGCGACGCCCAGGCTGTCCAGCATCTCGGCGGCATGGCGCAGCACCGGCCAGTCGGAGCGACTGCCCATGATGATGGCGACGGGCGCGGAGGTGGCGCTCATGTGGTGATTGGCCCCTTGCTCGAAGGCCACGGAGTATAGGCGCCGACTTTGCAGGGGCAACCGGGGACGCGTAGATTAACCTGCGGCCGGGCGAGACGCTGATTCTGGCCGACGCCGATTCTGGCCGACGCTGATTTTGGGCGACGCTGATTTTGTCCGACCATTTGGAACCTGCGGCATGAAAGTCTCCGGCGCGCGCAATGAACCCTTCTCGGCTCTGCGCAAGCGCGCGCTGACCCAGGCCGGGGCGCAGGTGCGCGGCGCCGCCAACCCGGTCGACACCGTGGGCTTCCTGGGCATCGGCGAGCCGGAGATGACGCCGGCGGTGCGGGGCGCATTGCAGGGTCTGCTGAGCGAGATCGAGGATCTGCGCGCGGAGGTCGGCCGGCTGAAGGGCCGGCTGGCCGAGGTCGAGGACATGGCCGACCGCGATCCGCTGACCCCCCTGCTCAACCGGCGCGCGTTCATGCGCGAGCTTGGCCGCATCCGCACCTTCGCCCAGCGTTATGGGTCGCCCGCCAGCCTGGTTTATTTCGACCTCGACGACCTGAAGGGCGTCAACGACCGCTTCGGGCATGCGGCGGGCGACGCCTGCCTGACCGCCGTGGCCGACCGGCTGACGGCCAATGTGCGCGACAGCGACATCGTCGGCCGCATGGGCGGCGATGAGTTCGCGGTGATCCTGGTGCAGGCCGACCGGGCGACCGCCGAGGCCAAGGCCGCGGCCCTGGCCCGCGCCGTAGAGGCCGAGCCCTTGCAATTCGGCGACTGGACCGCGCCGCTGCACGTCTCCTGGGGGGTGCGCGAAATCAGCCAGGACGCCGAGCCCGAAGCCCTGGTCGCCGACGCCGACGCGGCCATGTACGCCAGCAAGCGCGCGCGCCGGAGCGCCTGACCCGTCTCTTCCCAAGCGATGAGATCGGGTCCTAAGCGATGAGATCGGGTCCTACGCGATGATATCGGGGGTCAGCAGGTCCTCGATGCGGAAGATCTCGTCCTTCAGGGCCAGTTTCTTGCGCTTCAGCCGGCCGATCAGCAGCATGTCGGGCAGCGGCGACAGCGCGATGGCCTGGACGGCGGCGTCGAGGTCGGCGTGGTCCTGACGCGCCTCGGTCAGGCGGGCCTTGAGGACCTCTTCGGAGGTGTCTTCATCGTCGTTCATCGTGGAGCCCGATCCTATCCCAGCGCGGCGGCGAGCGCGGCGAGAGCATCCGGCGGCGCGGGCTCGCCCCAAGCCCTGGACGCCGCCCCAAGCGCGGTCAGGGCGTGCGCGCCGCCCTTTCCCTTCGAAAGACCTTCCAGCGTCTCCATCAGCACCCGTTCGGCGCGCAGCTCGGCAGCCTTGACGTCCTCGCGCAGACCCTGGCGGGCGTCGTCGTCGACGCCGGTGACGGCCGGCTTCAGCGCCCGGCGAATGTCGCGCAGCGGGGCGAGTGCGAGGCCCTCCCAGCGGCGCGCGATATCGGCGGCGCGGGCGAGCAGCGCCGGATCGTCGGCCTCGGCCCACACCGCCCAGAGCAGCAGCGAGGTGTTCTGGCCGTGCGCGTCCTGCAGCGTCAGGCAGGCGTCCGGCACGCCGGGCTGAGCATAGGCTTGGAGCGTCCAGTCCCAGAGCGCCATGGCTTCAGACCTCCCCTGACGCGGGCGTTTTCAGCGGGCCGATATCCTGGCCCCAGCGTTTCACCGGCGTCCAGGCCAGGCCGAACAGATCCAGCGCGCGGCCCACCGACTGATCGACCATGGCCTCGAGACTCGCGGGCCGGGCGTAGAAGGCCGGCAGCGGCGGGGCGATGATCGCGCCCATCTCCGCCAGCTGGACCAGAGTGCGCAGATGGCCCAGGTGGAGCGGCGTCTCGCGGACCATCAGCACCAGGCGTCGGCGCTCCTTCAGAACCACGTCGGCGGCGCGAGTGAGCAGCGAGGCGGTGACGCCGGTGGCGATCTCGCTCATGGTGCGCACCGAGCAGGGCGCGATGATCATCCCGAGCGTGGGAAACGAGCCGGAGGCGATGGCCGCGCCGATGTCGCCGGCCTTGTATGCGATGTCGGCCCTGGCGTTGACGTCAGACTGGGAAAGCTCGGTCTCCTGGGCCAGCGTCAGCGCCGCGGCGCGGCTCATCACCAGGTGCGATTCGACGCCTAGGTCGCGGCAGGCGTCCAGCACCCGCAGGCCATAGACCACGCCGGACGCGCCGGAGATGCCGACCACCAGCCTTGGGCGCTCGATCCTGGGGCGCTCGATCTTGGTCATGAAAGCGGCCCTCAACGCACAGACGCCCGCCGAGGTTTCAGCTCAGCCGTCCGCAAACATATGTGATCTGACAGCGAGGCATAGCGGGTGTTCACTGCGCTTTCCAACAGCAAGGAGGTCATTCGCATGGCGTTGGAAGCCCGGATCCGTGAACTCGGATCTCGCCACCAGTCCCTCGAACAAGCCATTCAGGACGAACTGCGCAGGCCCGCCGCCGACGACATCCGTTTGAAGGAGCTCAAGCGGCAGAAACTCAAGCTGAAAGAAGAGATGGAGTCCCTTCGCGGCCAGGTTCACTAGGCCGCCGATTCGCTCAGGCGTGGCTGTCCTTCACAAAGGCGGTCACGCCCTCGACCAAGTGGTCGAACATGGCGCGCATCCGCCGGCTCCCGCGCAAATTCTCGTGCATCACGATCCACATCCCGAGGTGGAAGACCGTGACGTCGGGCATCACCCTGATCAGGCCCCGGCGGCGCGCGATGGGCGGCTGCGAGACGCCGATTCCGAAGCCCGCGCTCATCGCCGCCAGCTGGGCCAGGTCGCTGTCGCTGCGGAAGGCGAAGGTCTCGCGGCTGATGACCACGCTGCGGCCACCCAGATCGCGCACGCTGCGCGCGGCGCTGTCGAAGCCGATCACCGGATGGTGCGCCAGCTCCTCAAAGCTGGTCGGCGCGCCGTGCCGCGCGATGTAGTCGGGCGCGGCATAGAAGCCCAGGTCCACTTCGCCGACCTTCTTGGCGACCAGCGCGCTCTGGGTCGGCGGGGCCATGCGCACGGCGATGTCGGCCTCGCGGCGGGACAGGTCGTCGAGCACATTGGACATCATCAGCTCGATCACCGTGCCGGGATGGGCCTCGCGAAAGCGGGTCAGCATCGGTGGCAGAACCTCGGTGCCGACGATCTCGCTGGCGGTGATGCGGATCGCGCCCACATGGGAGTCCGCCGCGCCGGAAGCGTCGCGCACGGCGGCCGAGGCCGCCGCCGCCATGTCGTGCAAATGCGGCTTGAGCTCCAGGGCCAGATCGGTGGGTTGCAGCCCGCGCGGACTGCGCAGGAACAGGGGCGAGCCCAGGCGATGCTCGAGCGTCTCGATGTGGCGGCCCAGCGTCGGCTGGGTCAGGCCCCGCAGGCGGGCCGCCGCGGACAGGGTGCCGGCCTCCAGCACCGCGTGCAGGCTTTGGAAAAGATCCCAGTCGTTCGGCCCAGGCATACGCCAATGAATAGCTGATCCAGAGAATTGGGCAATTCTGTTTGAGCCGCTGCGGCCGCATCCGTGACTGCGGCGAATCCGCAGCCCAGCCACACTAGACGTGCGCGGGGTGGCGGACCTACATGCGGTCCATGCCCGGCCCCCCCCACTCTGGTAAGACGCTTTACGACAAGATCTGGGATGCCCACCTCGTCGGCCCCCCTAAGCAAGAGGGGCAGGATGGCGAGTCGATCTTCTATATCGACCTGCACCTGATCCATGAGGTGACCACGCCGCAGGCGTTCGCGGGCCTGCGGGCCGCAAAACGTTCCGTGCGCCGGCCCGACCGCACGCTCGCCGTCGCCGACCACAACGTGCCGACTGAGGGCCAGGCCCTGGGCGTCGCCGCCGTCGCCGACGCGGAAGCCCGCCTGCAGCTCCAGACCCTGGAGGCCAACGTCAAGGAGTACGGGATCGAGTTTTTCCCGATGGGCGACGTGCGCAACGGCATCGTCCATGTGGTCGGCCCCGAGCAGGGCCGCACCCAGCCCGGCATGACCATCGTCTGCGGCGACAGCCACACCTCGACGCACGGCGCGTTCGGGGCGCTGGCCCAGGGCATCGGCACCTCGGAGGTCGAGCACGTCCTGGCGACCCAGACCCTGCGCCAGAAGAAGTCGAAGAATCTGCGGGTGATGATCGTTGGCGCACCGATCCCGGGCGTCGGGGCCAAGGACTATGCGCTGGCGGTGATCCGGGCGATCGGCACCGCTGGCGGTACGGGCTATGTCATCGAATATGCCGGCTCGGCAATCCGGGCGCTGTCGATGGAAGGCCGCATGACGCTGTGCAACCTGACCATCGAGGCCGGCGCGCGGGCCGGGCTGATCGCGCCGGACGCGACCACCTTCGACTATCTGCGGGGCCGGCCGGCGGCGCCGAAGGGCGGGGCCTGGGAGATGGCGCTGCCGTACTGGAAGAGCTTCTTCTCGGACCCGGACGCTCTGTTCGACCGCGAGATCGCCATCGACGCCGCGTCCATCGCGCCGCTGGTCACCTGGGGCACCAGTCCCGAGGACGTGATCGCGGTGACCGACCCTGTCCCGGACCCGGCCAGCTTCGCGACCCCCGACAAGCGCGCCTCGGCGGCCCGCGCCCTGGACTACATGGGGCTTGCCGCCGGCCAGCCGATCACCGAAGCCAGGATCGACGTGGTGTTCATCGGCTCCTGCACCAACAGCCGCATCGAGGACCTGCGCGCGGCGGCCAGCATCGTGGAGGGTCGGAGCGTTGCCCCTCACGTGCGCGCCATGGTGGTGCCAGGCTCGGGCCTGGTGAAGGCCCAGGCGGAGGACGAGGGCCTGGACGCGATCTTCATGGCCGCCGGCTTCGAGTGGCGCGAGCCGGGGTGTTCCATGTGCCTGGCGATGAACCCCGACAAGGTCGGTCCCGGCCAGCGCTGCGCGTCCACCTCCAACCGCAACTTCGAAGGCCGCCAGGGCCGCGCCGGTCGCACCCACCTGATGAGCCCGGTGATGGCCGCCGCCGCCGCCATCGCGGGCCACATCGCCGACGTGCGGGACTTCCTCTAGCTTGACCAAGTTGGTCAAGGCGCCCATCATGGCGGCATGAGACAGGTCAACCTCTACGAGGCAAAGACCCACCTCTCGGCCCTTGTCGAAGAGGCGGCCGGCGGCGGCGAGATCATCATCGCCAAGAACGGGCGGCCCTGTGCGCGGCTGGTGGCGCTGGATCTTCCTGCCGACCTGCCACATCGGGAATTCGGCCATTGGGGGCAAAAGTACGGCTGGAAAGCCCCGGAGGTCTTTCCGGAAACGACCGCCGAAGAGATCGCCTTGTGGGAAGCTGGTCCCGTGTTCCCACCGGACGACGAGGCGTGACGCGAGGGTTGCTGCTCGACAGCCACGTGCTTCTCTGGCTGGCGTCCACCCCGCCGATTCTGCCGGCGCGGATTGTTGACCAGCTCAGAGTTCGAAGCCGCCCCCTGTTCGTCAGCGTGGTGGGCGTCGCCGAGCTGTGCATCAAAAGTGCGCTCGGCAAGTTGGCCCTGCCGATCCCGTCACGGGAGGATACGGCGGCGGCCTTCGAAGACCTGCTCGTCAATCTAGGCATCCAACCCTTGCCTCTGACCCTGTCGCACGCCGCGCGTCTGCGCGACCTGCCGCGCCACCACGGCGATCCGTTTGACCGGCTGATGATTGCCCAGGCGATGGAAGAGGACCTCATCTTCGTCACCCATGATCGCGCCTTCGCCGTCTACGAAGGGCTGCCTGTGCTATGGGTCTGACCCGATGATCCGCGCCCTTGACCACATCGCCATCGCCGTCACCGACTTCGACGCTGGGGTCGACGGCTATCGCCGCCTGCTCGGCCGCGAACCGGACCTGGAGCCCAGGGACGGCGCCAACCGGGCCTGGTTCCGCCTTCCCAACATGGCGCTGGAGGTGATCTCGGCCTCCGGCGAGGGTGGGGCTGGCGACCGCGTGCGCGCCCGGATCGAGGCCGCTGGCGAGGGGACCTGGCTGGCCGCGTTCCAGGTCGATGACGTCGCCGCCGCCGGGCGCCTGCTGAGCCGCCGCGGGCTGGAGGTTGAGACCCTGGGCGCGTTCGTCCGCGTCCATGCCGCCGGGCTGACCTTCGTGCTGACGGCCAGGTCGGACGCAGCCCTCTCGCCGCCGACCGGACGTGAGGCCGCCGCCGTCGCCGCCCTGGATCACCTGGTGGTCACGACGCCCAACCCCGACCGGGCGCTCGGCCTCTATGGCGCCAAGTTCGGCCTCGACCTGCGGCTCGACCGCGCCAACGAGCAGTGGGGCGCGCGGCAGCTGTTCTTCCGCTGCGGCGGGGCGGTGTTCGAGGTCGGCGCCAGCCTGAAGGCGCCGGTGACTGATGAGCCAGATCGCTTTGGCGGCCTCGCCTGGCAGGTCAGCGACCCCGACGCCGCCCAGGCCCGCATCGCCGCCGCCGGTTTCGACGTCTCGCCGGTCCGCGCCGGCCGCAAGCCGGGGACCAAGGTGTTCACCGTCCGCGATGCGCCGGGCGACGTGCCGACCCTGATGCTCATGCCCTCACCGCTACTGGACCCCGCCTGATGGACGCCTTCACCCGCCTGGACGCCAAGGTGGCCCCGCTGCCGCTGGCCAACATCGACACCGACCAGATCATCCCCAAGCAGTTCCTCAAGACCGTGGAACGCGACGGCCTGGCCAAGGGCCTGTTCTACGACCTGCGCTTCGACGGCGACGGCCAGGTCAGACCGGACTTCGTGCTCAACCGGCCGGAATACAGGGGCGCGGGTGTGCTGGTGGCCGGCGACAATTTCGGCTGCGGATCGTCCCGCGAGCACGCGCCCTGGGCGCTGCTGGACTTTGGTATCCGCTGCGTGGTCTCCACCAGCTTCGCCGACATCTTCTACAACAACTGCTTCCAGAACGGCCTCTTGCCCGTGGTACTCAAGGCCGATGAGGTGCAGGCGCTGATGGAGGAAGCCAAGGGCGGCAACCATCTGGTCACCGTCGATCTCGCGGCCCAGACCGTGGTCTCGCCGTCGGGCCGGACCTTCGCCTTCGAGATCGACCCGCAGCGCAAGGAGAAGATGCTGAAGGGCCTGGACGCCATCGGCGAGACCCTGCAGGCCGCCGGCGACATTGACGTCTATGAGATGAAACAGGCGCTGGCTCGGCCCTGGCTGGAGGACGCATGACGGTCATCATCGGCGGAACCGTGCGGGCGCCGCCGCGGAATCTTGCCGCCCTGAAGCCGCACATGCTGGCCATGCTCGCCGCCAGTCGCGCCGAGGACGGCTGCATCACCTACTCCTATGGCGAGGACGTCGCCGAGCCTGGCCTGATCCGGGTGTTCGAGGTCTGGCGCGATCAGGCGGCGATCATGGCGCACTTTGCGGCGCCGCACATGGCGCCATGGCGGGCCGCCTGCGCCGAACTGGGGGTATCGGACCGCCGGCTCTTGGCCTACGAGGTCGCCTCCGAACGCCCGCTCTAGGGTGGAAGGTCCGATCACTTTCCAAGACAATCGATAGATTCAATTATCCCTGTCATCCCGGACGGTCAAAGGCCGAGCCGGGACCCAGGGTATCCGCACGGCAAGTCCCCCTGGGTCCCGGCTCTCCGCTTCGCTGCGGCCGGGATGACAGAAATGGGGGGCCAAGCTGACTGAGTGTTGAACCTGGCGTCGAGGGCCCCATGACCGACCTGCTGCTGCTGCCCGGTGACGGGATCGGGCCCGAGGTGACCGCCCAGGTGCGCCGGGTGGCCGGCAAGATCGCGCCTGACCTGACCCTCGACGAGCGCCCGTTCGGCGGGACCAGCTTCGACCAGCATGGCTCGCCGCTCACGGACGAGACCCTTGCGGCAGCGAAGTCGGCCAGGGCCGTGCTGATGGGCGCCGTGGGCGGACCTCGGTGGGCCAATGCGCCGCGCGACAAGCGCCCCGAGGCCGGCCTGCTGGGCCTGCGCACCGGCATGGGGGTGTTCGCCAACCTGAGGCCGGCGCTCTGCTTCCAGCCGCTGGCCGACGCCTCCAGCCTGAAGCGCGAGGTCATCGAGGGCCTGGACTTCATGATCGTCCGCGAACTGACCGGCGGGGTCTATTTCGGCCAGCCGCGGTTCATCGAGGACCTGCCCGGCGGCGGCCGCCGCGCCGTCGACACCCAGGTCTACACCACCGCCGAGATCGAGCGCGTGGCCCGCGTCGCCTTTGAGCTCGCCCGGGGGCGCCGGGGCAAGGTGACCAGCGCCGAGAAATCCAACGTCATGGAAACCGGCCTGCTGTGGCGCCACGTGGTCACCGACCTGCACGCCCGCGAGTTCGCCGACGTCGAGCTTGAGCACATATTGGCCGACAACGCGGCCATGCAGATCGTCAGGAACCCCCGGCAGTTCGACGTCATGGTCACCGACAATCTGTTTGGCGACATCCTGTCGGACATCTCGGCCCAGCTGACCGGCTCGCTGGGGATGCTGCCTTCGGCCGCCCTGGGCGCGCCCGGGACGCCCGGTCTCTACGAACCGATCCACGGCTCGGCGCCGGATATCGCCGGCAAGGGCATCGCCAATCCGCTGGCCGCGATCCTGTCGTTCGAAATGGCCCTGCGCTGGTCGTTGGACCGGGCCGACCTGGCCGACAGGCTGTTCGCCGCCGTCAACCACGCGCTGGCGAAGGGCGCGCGGACCCCCGACCTCGGCGGATCGCTCAGCACGACCCAGATGGGCGACGCGGTGCTGGCCGAGCTTTAGGCCCCCGCCATCGCCACAAGCCCCCGCGCCCGGGCCTCGGCGGCGGAATAGTAGACGACCCCGTCGCCCCAGTCGTGGACCAACGCGTCGGCCGGGGGGCTGGCGTCGTCGCCGCAGAGGAAGGCCAGTTCCTTGGCCGTCAGCATGCCCCAGCGGGCGAAGGCCTGATCCGGTGTCGGATCCGACCGTGGGTCGGCGGTTGCGCCGGGCAGGGCGGCCTCGAGGCCGGCGACATAGTCCTCGTATTCGACCCAGCCGGCGACGGTGTGCTCACCGCCCGGGCCCTTGAAGATCACGGTGGGCAGGGCGTAGCGGTCGTGGCCCTCGGAGTGCTTCAGCTCGCCGTTCATCGGGCTGTCGTGCTTGAGATTGCGGACATGATCGTTGGGCGCCCGCGTCTCCCGCCAGTCGGCCTGATAGGCTGCGGCGACCTCAGGCCGGGCCTGGTCGGCGCGCCAGCGGGCCTGGTCGAGACCCGCCACGCCGAGCGTCGCGGCTTCGAATTCGTCCGGGGTCTGCGGGCCGATCCCGTCGACGAAGATCCGCTCGCGGAACCGGCGCAGGACCGCGTCGGCGACAGCCTGGCCCTGCCGTTCGGCGGCCTTGACCGCTGCGCCCAGCGGGTCGGTGGACTGGAGCATCAGGCGCATCGGATTGGGATAGGGCATGTCGGTCAGCCGCCAGACCCGCTTCCAATAGGCGCGCATGGGCTCCGCCGCGCTGACCCGATTCCAGCCGTCCCTGCCGGTCGAGGCGTCGCCGACCAGGCCGCCCATGACCTTGCGCCAGGTGATATGGTGGCCGTGCCGCCAGTCCAGCCGGCGCAGCAACGGCTCCGCGCCCCAGGCCGTGGAACAGACGGCGTCGGTATATTCGACGGCTTCGACGCGTGGCATGGCGGTTTCCCTGGCAGGGGCGTTGACGCCCGTTCGCCCGAGCGTCCCGCCCCCGCGCTCCGATGGCAAGCGAAACTCCGCGCCGCACGCGTCGGTCAGCTGACCTCAGACCTCGGTCCCGTGCTCCAATACAGCCCGCGCCGCGGCGATGGCGCGCGCCACGTCGGCGTTTGTGGTGCGCCAGTTGCTGACGCTGATCCGCATGGCGCGGCGGCCGTTCCAGGTGACCCCGCCAAACAGCGCCTCGCCGGTGGCGTTGATCGCGGCGACCACCGCGTCGGTGCGCGCGTCGTGCTCGGCGTCGGTGGCGTCGGGCGCGGGCGATGGGAACCGCACCAGCGCCTGATTGAGGCTGGAGGTGGAAATCAGCTCCGCGCCGGGCAGGCCGCCGATGCCTTGCGCCAGCGCGCGTGCGTGCTCGCAGGTCCGGGCCACCAGGGCGGCCAGCCCGTCCCGGCCAAGCTCGCGCAAAGCCGCATAGACGGCAAATCCCCGCGCCCGGCGCGACAGCTCGGGGTTCCAGTCGAGCTGGTCGCGTGCCACCCCGCCGCCGGGCGGCAGGTAGCTGGTGGCCAGCGACATGGCCGCGCGATGCGCGTCGGCGTCGCGCACGAAGGCCAGGCCGCTGTCGTAGGGCACGTTGAGGTATTTGTGGCCGTCGGTGGTCCAGCTGTCGGCCAGCTCGATCCCGTCGGCCAGCTGGCGGTGCGCGGGGCTGACCTTGGCCCAGAGACCGAAGGCTGCGTCCACATGGGTCCAGGCGCCCGCCGCCCGGGCGATGGGGACCAGGGCGCGGAACGGGTCGAAGGCGGCCAGGTTGAGCTCGCCGGCCTGCAGAATGACGATGGCCGGGGCGTCGCGCCGGGCCAGCGCGGCGGCGAGCCCTTCCGGCGTCACCCGGCGCTGAGCGTCCAGGGGCAGGGGCTCCAGCGCGTCCAGGCCGAAGCCCAGGATCCGCAAGGCCACGTCCACCGAGCCATGGCGGTCTGGGTTGGCCAGCACCCGGATCGCCGGCGCCCCGAACAGCCCCCGCTGCTCGACGTCCCATCCGCGATCGCGCAATACGCCGTGCCGCGCCGCCGCCAGCGCGGTGACGTGGGCCATCTGGCAGCCGGTGACGAAGGCGAAGCTGGCCTGCGGGGGCAGGTCGAACAGGTCCTTCAGCCAGGCGCCGGCGACCTCCTCGACCACGGCCGCGGCGGGACCGGAGATGTGCAGGCAGGCGTTCTGATCCCAGACGGTGGTCAGCCAGTCGGCCGCCATCGCCGCCGGCGTGCCGCCGCCGATCACCCAGCTGAAGAACCGGCCGCTCTGGGAGCCGACGATGCCGCCGGCCACGTCGGCGACCAGGTCGTCGATGACCTGCGCGGCCGGGGTTCCGCCATGGCTCAGCGGCCGGTCCAGACGCGCGCGCAGGTCGTCCAGCGTCGCCGTCGCGGCGACCGGGCGCTGCTCCAGCCCATCGAGGAAGGCGTTGGCGTGCTGGACCGCGCGGGCCAGGGCCGCGCGCTCGGGGGTGTCGGTCGGCATCGGCGGCTCCTTGAAGCCTGGAAAAAGGCGGCGGTCGGCAGCGGAGTCAACCGCCGGCTCGGCGAGATTCGGTCGCCGCCTTGCCAAGCTGGCGGCGCCGTGATCCGTCAGCACCGGTCGACATGACCCCCTGCGGAGTTGAGACATGGCCCACTGGCTGGTGAAGTCGGAGCCGGCGAAATACGCCTTCGCCGATCTCGTGCGGGACGGCAAGACTGTCTGGGACGGCGTGCGCAACAACGCTGCGGCCCTGCACCTGAAGGCCATGAAGTTGGGCGACGAGGCGCTCTACTACCACTCCCAGGAGGGGCTTGAGGTGGTCGGCGTGGCCAAGGTGGTCACCGAGGCGTTCCTCGACGCCAGCGATCCCGCCGGCCGCTTCGTCGCCGTCGAGCTCGCGCCGGTGCGGGCCTTGAAATCGCCGGTGACGCTGGCGCAGATGAAGGCCAACCCGGCGCTGGCCGACATGGTCATGCTGCGCCAGGTCCGGCTGTCGGTGTCGCCGGTGACCGACGACGAATGGGCGGTGATCCTGACGATGGCCGAGGAAACGCCGTAAGGCGCCTCCTTGGCGCCGGCTATTTGACGGGCGTCGGGTCTGGACCGGTCCAGGTCCAGCCGGAGATCCGCCAGCCGTCGTTGTCTCGCAGGGCGAAGGTCATCTGGGCGGGTTCGCGCATGGCCACGCCCTTCTGCTTGAACGTGTAGGTCGCGCTGACGATGACGTAGGCGCTTTGGTGATCGGGCGGGCCGGTCACCAGTTCGCGAGTCACCGGGCCCAGCGTCACGTGCTCGTCGGTGATTCCCATGGCGGCATCGTAGGCCGTGAGATCGGCGACCCACTTCGTAAACGCGTCGGGGGCTTTCCAGATGTAAGGCGGGACCTCGTCGATGATCGAGGCGTCCTTGGCGTGGGTCCGCCCGGCGGCCGGCACGTCGCCCCTGTTGAAGGCGTCGATGAAATTGTGGATCGGCGCCTCGACCTGAGGGTTCGCCGCAGAGGCGGCCGAGGCTGCGGACAGCGCCGCCAGACACAGGCCGGCAATAACACTGGATTTCATCAATTCCTCCCCATCGTTGCGATTTGAACCAACGACGTTATCGTTTATCGCGGGGCGCCGCCAGCACCTACTCCCCAAGCGCCGCCTACCCCTCCAGCGTCATCTGGGTCTGGGTGACCACCGCCAGCAGCTTACCCGCGTCGTCGGTGATCCTGGTGGTCCAGACGCTGGAGCGACGACCGACGTGCAGCGGCGTCGCCTCGCCGGTGACCGTCGAGCCCAGCGGCGCGCCGCGCAGGAAGTTGGTCTTGCTCTCCAGCGTGGTGGTGCGGGTTCCCGGCGCCAGGTTCAGCACCCCGCCGATGGCCCCCAGCGCATCGGCGAACGCCATGTAAGCGCCGCCGTGCAGGATGTCGCCGGCGGTGCAGAGATCCGGCCGGACCAGCATCCTGCCGACCACGCGGGTCTTCTCGCGGGTGACGATCTCGACGCCCATCAGGTCGCTGAAGGGCATGCCGATGGCGGGCGGCGGGCTCAGCCGACGATCCGTACGGGCAGGTGCTCATAGCCCTTGACGAAGGACGAGCGCACGCGGACCGGCTCGCCCATCACCTCGATCCGGCTCCAGCGCTTGAGGATCTCTTCCCAGACGATCCGCAGCTGCATCTCGGCCAGCCGGTTGCCGACGCAGCGGTGGATGCCGAAGCCGAAGGACAGGTGCTGGCGCGGCCGCTCGCGGTCGATGATCAGCCGGTCGGGGGTCTCGATGGCCGACGGATCGCGGTTGCCCGAGACGTACCACATGACCACCTTGTCGCCCTTCTTGATGGTCTTGCCGCCGACCTCGATGTCCTCGACGGCGGTGCGGCGCATGTGGGCCAGCGGGGTCTGCCAGCGCACGATCTCCGGGACCATGGACTCCACCAGGCCGGGGTTGGCGTTCAGCTTGACGTATTCGCCGGGGTTCTCGTGCAGCGCCAGCACCCCGCCGCTCAGCGAATTGCGCGTGGTGTCGTTGCCGCCGACGATCAGCAGGATGATGTTGCCGAGGTAGGCCTCGGGCGTCATGTCGCGGGTGACGTCGGAATGGGCCATCATCGAGATCAGGTCGCCGGCAGGTTCGGCCTTGATCCGCTGGTTCCAGAGGTCGGTGAAATAGGCCAGGCACTCCATCAGCTCGGCTTGGCGTGCCTCTTCGGTCTCGACGATGCCGCCGGGGATCGGCAGGGCGGTGGCGATGTCCGACCATCGGGTCAGCTTGCGCCGCTCCTCGAACGGGAAATCGAACAGGGTGGCCAGCATCTGGGTGGTCAGCTCGATGGAGACCTTGTCGACCCAGTCGAAGGTCTCGCCGATCGGCAGGGCGTCGAGGATCTTCGTCGCCCGCTCGCGGATGATGCCCTCCATACGGGCCAGATTGGCCGGCGCGACGATCGGGCTGACCACCTTGCGCTGGGCGTCGTGCAGCGGCGGGTCCATGGCGATGAAGCTGGGCCGTCGCAGGTCCGCCCGGGCATCGCGGATGGTGATCCCGCCCAGCGCCGCGTCGGACGAGAACACCTGGTGGTTGATGTCCACGGCCATGATGTCGGCATAGCGCGTGATCGACCAATAGGCGCCGAACTCGCTGTCGGCGGTATAATGCACCGGAGCCTCGGCCCGCAGCCGCTCGAAATAGGGCCAGTGGGGGTTGGTCTTGAAGAGGTCGGGGTCGCCCGGATTGAGCTGATCCAGCGGCAGGGAATAGGCCCGCTCGCGCGCCTCGCCGGCCAGTCTCATCGCGCCGTCGGCCATGATCGTTCCTCTCGCGCGCACCGGAGCGCATCCTTAAAGATGCTGGAGGAAACTCCAATCCGAGCCCCGCGACAACGCAAGATCGGGTGTGCGCGGGTTGCGCCGGGCGCCCGCAAACGCCATCTGAGCCCGCTCAGGGTGAGCCGAACTGATGGGTCTGTCAGAACCGCTCGTCTTGCCTAGGCGCGCCCCAGGGGGTAGGGGACGCTCCCTCAAGACTTAGGAGATCGCGATGGGTTACCGGGTGGCCGTCGTCGGCGCCACGGGCAACGTGGGCCGTGAAATGCTGAACATCCTCGAGGAAGTGAACTTCCCCGTGGACAAGATTCACGCGATCGCG
>JANXXA010000182.1 GCA_025350885.1 Phenylobacterium sp. | reverse complement strand
CCGCCCCCAGCCGCCTCAGCACCCCGAAGCCGGCAATCTCGTCGAGGGGGCGGCTGGAGGCCGCGATGTAGAAACCCGGCGCGCCCTGGAACACCACCGGCCGGCTGTTGATCCACAGGCCGCCGCGCCGGCTCTTGCGCGCGATCCGCACGGGCTGATCGGGTCCGCGGACGATCACCACCACGTCGCTGGGACGCTGAGACGGATCGAAAACCGCGCCGTAGAGCACGATCTGGGCGCCGCGGAAATCGGAGTTCACACGCACACTGGTCTCGGTCAGCGCGGCGGATATCGCGGCCGGCGGCGGGGGTTGCGGTGGCGGCGTGACGATCATGGCTACCCGCCCATCCCGGCCATCAGGACGAATGGCTCGTCGGGCCGGAAGAACAGGCCAAGGCCCATCCGCAGCCCGACCAGCAGGACGATGAAGGCCAGCACCGCACGCAACTCCTCGGCCCGGAAGCGCGACGAGGCCCGCGCTCCGAACTGGGCGCCCAGCACGCCACCCACCAGCAGCAGGGTCGCCAGCAGGACATCGACGGTCTGGTTGCGGCCGGCCTGCAGCACGCCGGTGAGCGCCGTGGTGATGATGATCTGGAACAGGCTGGTGCCGACCACGACGTTGGCCGGCATCCGCAGGACGTAGACCATGGCCGGGACCAGGATGAAGCCGCCGCCCACCCCCATGATCGCCGACAGCACGCCGACGAAGGCGCCCAGCGCCAGCGGCGGGATCACGCTGATATAGAGCCGCGAGCGCGGGAAGCGCAGCTTGAGCGGCAGGCCGTAGAGCCAGGGCGGACGGCGGTCGCGGCGGGGCGGCGGCGGGGCGTTGCGACGCCGGCGCAGGATCGCCCCCAGGGACTCCATCAGCATCAGGCCGCCGATGACGCCTAAGAAGATCAGGTAGGACAGCGCCACGACCAGGTCGGCCTGGCCCAGCAGGCGCAGCCAGCGGAACAGCTCGACGCCGATGACCGAACCCACGGCCCCGCCCCCGGCCAGCACGCCCCCCATGCGGAAGTCGACGGCGCGCTTGCGGCCGTAGGAAATGACGCTCGACATCGAAGAGGCGGCGACGTGGTTCGACATGCTGGCCACGGCGACCGCGGGCGGGATGCCCAGCAACACCAGCACCGGCGTCATCAGGAAGCCGCCACCGATCCCGAACAGGCCGGAAATGAACCCCACCAGCGCCCCCAGCCCGACCAGCAGCGGCGCGTTCACGGAGACTTCGGCGATGGGCAGATAGAGGTCGAACACGTCGGCGCCTCAGCTTGCCGCAGGCGGGCGGCTCAACGCGTGAAGACAGCGAGCCGGGAAACGGTGGCGGGATCCAGGGCGCCCGTCGCGGCCAAGCCCTGATCGCGCTGATAGGCGGCCACCGCAAGCTTCAGATCACGCGAGGTCGCCCCGTCGGAGCGTCCCTTGTAGTAGCCGAGCCGGCCGAGAATCTTCTGGGCGGCGACGATCGAGGGGCCGTAAGCGAGGTTGTCCGGCGTCGGCGCGGCGCTCGCGGGGGCGAAGGCGACGGCCTGGGCCTCAGCGGAAGCCTGCTGTGCGGCCGGCAGCTTGGCCTCAAGCTCCATGGCGCTGTTGCGCGCTTCGCCGTCGCCGCCGTTCGCCGCGATCGAGAACCACTTATAGGCTTGCGCCAGATCGCGCGGCACGCCGGACCCCGACTGATAGAGCAGCCCAAGATTATATTGGGAGTCGACCACGCCGTGCTGGGCCGCTTTCTTGAACCAGGCGGCGGCGGCGGCGGTATCCTGCGGGCCGCCCTCTCCCCGGAAGTAGTAGAGCGCCAGGTTGTGCATGGCCGAGGGGTCGCCGGCGTCGGCCGCGCGCGCGGTCCAACGCCGAGCCTCGCCCAGGTTCTGAACGACGCCCGCCTGACCGGTTTCGTAGAGGCGCGCCAGGAACACCTGGGCCGGCGGGTGCCCGGCGTCGGCCAGGGCTTTCAGGTGAGCGATGGCGCCGGGCTGCTTCTTTTCCACGGCGCGCGCGGTGGCGATGTAGTCGGCGGCCACGGCGTCGGCGATCGGTTGCGCCGGGCGGTGCTCGGCGGCGACAGCCCGGGCCGGCGGGGCAGGCTGCGGGGTCATGGCCAGGGCGGCGCGGGGCGCACCGCCAAACAGCGGCGCCGGGTGGACTTCGGCCTGATGGATCTGAGCCTTGCTGGCTTCGGGGCCGGCTGAGGGACCTTCCATCAACACCACGCCGGCGGCGCCGACACTCAGGAAGGCGGCGCCGCCGGCCACCATCAGGGCGGTCTGCCAGGTCGAGGCCGGGCGGCCGGGTTTCAGCGCGCCGAAGAAGCCGCCGCCACGGGCCGGCCGCGGATCCCGCTGCGGCGCCTGCAGGGACTTGGGGCGCGGTGACGCGGCTGCCGCGCGCGCGGTGGCCCGCGCCTGTTCGATTACCTCCCGCGTCGACAGGGGCGTGGGCTCTCCCTGCACCGGCGGCGCAGCAGGGTCGAAGCGATCACTGGCGCCCTCCAACCCCGGGACCGGGCCATCCACGACGTTGGCGACCGCCCGGTCGGTGGGCGGGGCCTCGGCAACCAGGGCCTGGAAGATGGGGGCCTCGGAGATCGAAGCGAAGCTGTCCACGGCGTCAAAGTCCTCGGCCCCGAAGGCGGGATTGCCGGGATCCAGCGCCGGCGGCGTCGCCGACTCGGCGCGCAAGAACAGTTCCGGCCCGAACACGGCGGTGGAGGCGGGGAAGTCCGCGTCACGCTCGTCCTCGGTCATCGGCCGCGGGTCAAGGGTCACGTCGCCGACATTGGTCTGGGCGGTCTTGAGCAGGTGCGCCATGCGCGCCTCGCTCTGGCGCAGGCGCTCGGCCATATCGTCGGCGGCGCGTTCGTGTCGCTGCTCGATCCGCTCGGTAACCTTGGACACCTGCTCGCCCACATCGTCGATGGCCTGCGCGGCGCGCCGTTCGGACTGCATGATACGGTCGGTGAGCCGCTCAGTGATACGGCCGATTTCGGCTCCCAGCCGTTCCAGCGCCTCGGCGTGCAGCTGATCGACCCGGCCGAGCCGGTGTTCGACCACGCCGGCGATGCGGGCGATTTCGCCACCGACCTGCTCGATGGCCTTGGCGCTGCGCTGCTCGGCGCTCTGCACACGGCGATTCAGCGCCTGCGCCATCGCCAGGACTTCGCGACCCATGGTGTCGATCGCCTGGGCGGACCGTTGCTCGGCCGCGCCAAGTTGGTCGGCCAGGGCGGAAAGGCGGCGTTCCACCTGGTCCGAGCCGGTGGCGGCAAGCCGTCCTGCGAGTTCGGTGCGGACGTCCTCGACGCGCTGGGTCAGCTGGTCGGCAAGCACCTCGAGCCGTTGCTGGAAATCCGGGCTGGCCCCGCCATCCGCCGCCGCGATCCGCCGGTCCAGCGCCGCCAGCGAGCCCTTCAGGCTCTCCAGCGCCTCGCCCGTCCGCGCTTCGGCGTCACCCAGTCGTTGGCCAAGCCGGGCCATGACTTCAGCCATCAGGACCTCAGGATCGGCGCCGCCCACGACTTCGGCGTGAGCCATTCGCGCCTCGAGGAGCCGGATCGCCTCAGCGGAGCGCGGACCCGCGGGCTCGCTCTCGATACGCCGCAGGCGTTCGGCGGCGCGGGCCTGCTCAGCCTCCAGCCGCTCGGCGGCCGCATCGAAACGGGTGGCGACGGCCATGTGCTCACGCTCGGCCGTCTCGATCCTGGCCATGGCGTGGCGCACGGAGTGTTCGACGCCGGAGATCGCCAGGCCGGTCCGGGTTTCCGACGCCTCAATGCGGTCGGTCAGGCGATCCAGAACGGTCGCGATCCGCCCCGGTTCGCCCGGTTGTCCAGGGTCTTGAGACGCAGACAGGGGGACCGCCGACAGAGTCTGGGAACTCGGAATGGACGCTCTTGCCGCGAAGACGCCGCGATACGACCGCGCGCCGAAATGATCCTCCGAGGTCACCTCCTCGGGGACGTCATCTTCGAGGATGACCCGATTGAGCCATTCTCCAAGCGTCATGCCGGCACGGCGCGCAAGGTCCTTGGCGACCTCGCGAGCCTTGGGATCGATCCCCTTGACGCTCCAGGGCGCCGCCGCCGTCATCGAATCGTCCCTCCCGGTTGCAGGAACGCTAGCACCCTTGATTGGGGTGTAAACGAAAGGTTACCCCTAGATGTAGTGTCGGGGGGTTCAACCCTGTGGATGCTTTCAGTCGCTTACAGGCGGCGGGTTCCGTCGGCGAGCCGGGCCTGCGATACGCCTTCGCAGGATGGATATGCCCCTCACCCTGCTGTTCGGCGGCGGCTTGCTGGCGCTGGCGCTGTTCGCCGGCTGGCGCGGGGCGAGGCCGCCAGATCCGCACCGGGGCCCCCGAATGATCCCGTGGCGTCTGGTCATGGTGACCGCTGCGGCCCTGTTGCTGGCGATGCTCGTCCACCTGGTGAACCTGCTGGGCGTCACCACGGGGCGCTAGACCTACGCCGCCCTCGCCACGTTCTGAGCGGCCTCAGCCGAGGCCGGGCGCTTGGAGAGGTTGGCGGCGCCGCCGGACGACAGCAGGCCGATGTCGGCCATCAGCAGCGGGATCGACCATTTGTTCGGCCCGGCGATGTAGCGCGGGTGCCAGACCGGATCGTATTTGCCCTTGTACCGGCGGACACCCTGAAAATTGTAGATCTCCTCACCGCGTTCGAAGAGCAGGTTGCCGACCCGCGACATCATCGGCGCAAGCGGTCGATCGTCGAGGCCAGACAGCGGCGCCATGCCGAATTCAATGGCGATATAGCCCTGCGCCTTGCCCCAGGCGATCAGTTCGACGAACAGGAAGTCCATGATGTTCTTCGGCGCATCGTCGGCGTAGCGCATCAGGTCCATGGAAAAGGCGCTGCGGGCGGCCGTGGTCCACAGGGTGGCGAAGGCCACGGGCTTGCCCTGCGCGCGGACCAGGGCCACGGGGAATTCGGCCACATAGCCCGGCGCGAAGCCGCCCATGGTGAAACCTTTTTCCCCGCCTGCGTGGTGGGCCAGCCACGCGTCCGAAATGGCCTCCAGCTCCGGCAGAAGCGCCA
>JANXXA010000187.1 GCA_025350885.1 Phenylobacterium sp. | reverse complement strand
CAACGCAAGCCGGGTGTTCACCCTATGCTACGACCTCGACGATGCGCGCGACATCTTCCAGCGGTTTCCCGGCGTCGAAGGCTCGGCCTATTTCATCGGCGGCCTGGGCGTGAACTACCAGCGGGCCAACGACATCGTGCTGGCCCCGATCCGCGCCGGCGTCGGCTTCCGCCTGGGCGCCAATGTCGGCTATCTGGCCTATACCAGAACGCGCCACATCTTCCCTTTCTAGGGCCGTTCGTCAGATCTTCCCGAAGCACCAGGCGAGGATGGATTTCTGGGCGTGGATGCGGTTTTCCGCCTCGTCCCAGATCAGGCTCTGCGGGCCGTCGATCACCGCGTCAGTGACCTCCTCGCCTCGGTGGGCCGGCAGGCAGTGCAGGAACACCGCGTCCCTGGCCGCCAGTCCCATCAGCTCGGCGTCCACCTGATAGGGCTCCAGCGCCTCCAGCCGCTCGTCGTGGTCGGTGTCGCCCATCGAGACCCAGGTGTCGGTGATCACGCAGTCGGCGCCGGCGACCGCTTCGCGCGGGTCGTGGGTGGTCGTCACCTGGCCCTGCAAGGCGGCGGCGCGGGCCAGGTCGGCGAGGTCGGGATAATAGATAGCGGGGGCGGCGATGTTCAGCTTGAAGCCCAGTTTCGGCGCCGCCTGAATGAAGCTGGCGCAGACATTGTTGCCGTCGCCGACGTAGGCTAGCGTCCGGCCGGTCACCAGGCCGCGATGCTCCTCGAAGGTCATCAGGTCGGCGAGGATCTGACAGGGGTGGCCCTTGTCCGACAGGCCGTTGATCACCGGCACGCTGGCCGACATGGCCAGGCGTTCCACATCGGCGTGGGTATTGGCGCGGATCATCACCGCATCGACCATCCGCGAGAGCACGCGGGCGGTATCCTCGATCGGCTCGCCGCGGCCCAGCTGCATATCGACAGCGTTGGAAATGATCACGTCGCCGCCCAGCTGGCGCATGGCCGCGTCGAACGAGAAGCGGGTGCGGGTGGAGTTCTTTTCGAAGATCATCGCCAGCGTGCGGTCCCGCGCCGGCACATCGGCGTCGATCCGGCCCCGGGGCCAGCCGGCGCGCGCGGCCTTGCGGGCCTTGGCGTCCTCCAGGATGACGCGCAGGTCCGCGCCGTCGAGCTTCCAAAGATCGAGGAAGTGCCGCGGGTGGTTCACGCCGCGGCCTTGGTCCGGGCCCGGGCAATTTCGCAGGCGCGCTCGAGCTTTTCCATGGCCTCGCTGGCTTCGGCGATGGTCAGCGTCAGCGGCGGCAGCAGGCGCACGCAGTTGTCGCCGCCGCCGGCGATCAGCAGATGCGCGTCGCGGGCGTATTGCATGAATTCGCGGTTGGGGGTGTGCAGCTTGATCCCGATCAGGAGGCCCTTGCCGCGGATGTCGCTGACCACGTCGGGGAAGCGCTCGACCAGGCCCGCCAGTTGCTGGGTGAAATAGCCGGCCACCTCGCGCACATGGGCCAGAAGCTCTGGCTTCACCAGCTCCTCAAGCGCCGCGGCGCCCACCGCCATGGCCAGGGGATTGCCGCCGTAGGTCGAGCCGTGAGAGCCGACCACCATGCCCTTGCCGGCCTCGGCGGTGGCCAGGCAGGCCCCCACCGGAAAGCCGCCGCCCAGCGCCTTGGCCACCGCCATGATGTCGGGCCGGGCGTCGGTGGCCCACTCGTAGGCGAACAGCTTGCCGGTGCGTCCCAGGCCGCACTGGATCTCGTCATAGATCAACAGCGTGCCGGTCTCGTCGCACAGGGCGCGCAGGCCGGCGAGGCAGACGTCGGGCAGCGCGCGCGCGCCACCCTCGCCCTGCACCGGTTCGATGAGGATCGCCGCCGTGGTCGGCCCGATGGCCGCCTTCAACGCCTCATGGTCGCCATAGGGCAAGTGGACGAAGCCCGGCAGCGGCGGGCCGAAGCCTTCCAGGTAGCTCGGATTGCCCGAGGCGTTGACCGCGGCGATCGTGCGCCCGTGGAACGAGCCTTCGAAACCGATGATGTCGATCCGCTCGGGCTGGCCGTTGGCCCAGTGGTATTTGCGCGCGGTCTTGATGGCGCATTCGATGGCCTCGGCGCCGGAGTTGGTGAAGAACACCTCGTCGGCGAAGGTCGCCTCGGTGAGCGCCCTGGCGAGCTTTTCCTGGCCAGGGATCGTGAAGATGTTGGAGACGTGCCAGAGCTTTTCCGCCTGGTCCTTGAGCACCTGGACGAGCTTGGGGTTGGCGTGGCCCAGGGCGTTGACGGCGATCCCGGCCATGCAGTCCAGGTAGGCCACGCCGTCGGTGGTGTAGAGGCGCGCGCCCTCGCCACGCTCGAACGCCAGCGGGGTGCGGCTGTAGACCGCCATGATGTGATCGCTGGGTACGGAAACAGTCGCGGGCGCGGTCTTGTCAGTCACCGAAAGAGCCCTCCAAAACGGAAGCATCCCCGCCGCGTTGCGACGGGGACTGGAAGGCTTGGCGTTCTCGTCCTCAAGCGGGTGCGAGTCAATGTTCGGCCGCGCCGCCTCAGGTCTTGATCTTGTAGCCCGTTCTGAACATCCACAGACAGATCCAGCCCAGCACCAGGACCAGAATGCCGGTCAGCGCCACGCCGACGCCCAGGCTGCCCTCTGCGCGGCCGATGAAGCCGTACCGGAACCCGTCGATCAGATAGAAGATCGGGTTGAAATGGCTGAAGGTGCGGAACGGCTCGGGCAGCTTCTCAACCAGATAGAAGGTCCCCGACAGGAAGGTCATCGGCATGATCACGAAGTTGGTCACCGCGGCGATGTGGTCGAATTTCTCGCTCCACAGGCCGGCCATGATGCCCAGGAAGGCCATGATCATCGCCGCGCCCAGGCCGAAATAGAGCACCGCCCAGGGCTGGGCGACCGACAGGTGCGCGAAGGGCAGCACGGCGACCATGCTGATGGCGCCGACGAAGATGCCGCGCGTCGCCGCCCCGGCGCCGAAGCCGATGACGTGTTCGCCGGGGGTCAGCGGCGGGGTCATGAAGTCGCCCATCAGCCCGTTGAACTTGGCCTGCAGCAGCGAGGATGACGAGTTGGCGAAGGCGTTGCCGAGGATCTGCATCATGATCAGGCCCGGCGCGACAAAGGCGCCGTAGGACACCCCGTGCACCTGGCGACCGCCGCCGACGGCGACCACGAACACCAGCATATAGAGCAGGGCGGTCACCACCGGCGCGGCCAGGGTCTGCATGCCCACCTTGAAGAACCGCAGCACCTCGCGCAGGTAGAGGGTCTTCAGCCCTTCCCAGTTGACGCCGTGATAGTCGCGCGGCTGGGGCGGCAGGACGGTCTCGGCGCGCGCCATATCCTTCATCGCCTCCATGTGCGCCGCCCGGCGGTGACTCGCAAGGGCGTGACAGCGTCGCCCGTTGGTGGGCGGCAGAACGCTACATCTAGTTCCTGTGGACGAATGCCGTGGCGCCTATTGTGGGTGGTAGGGAGTTGTTTACTACTGGTGGTGGCTGGTGAGCGGCGAGACGGCTCCCCGCCACAAGATGTTGATCGAAGAGGTTCGGTTTCCCAGCGTGGGAGCCGCCATCGGGGATCCAAGCCGGGAGGCGAACATGGGTTGGACGGACGAACGGGTCGAGCTCCTGAAGAAGCTCTGGCAGGACGGGCTTTCCGCCAGCCAGATCGCCAAGCAGCTGGGCGGGGTCACCCGCAATGCGGTGATCGGCAAGGTGCACCGCCTGGGCCTCTCCGGCCGCGCCACCCCCTCCAAGCCGGCGCGCACGGTGTTCAAGGCGCCGCGCCCGGCGCGTCCGGTTTCCGCCGCGCCGTCGGCCCCGCGCCGGATGGCCGAGCCCGCCTCGCTGCACGCCCCGCCGACGCCGGTCCGCTACGTCGATGAGGCTCCGGGCACGGCCACCGTGCTGACGCTCGGCGCGCACATGTGCAAGTGGCCGATCGGCGACCCGTCGCTCGACAGTTTCACCTTCTGCGGCCGCCGCGCCGGCGACGGCCCCTACTGCCACGAACACAGCCAGGTGGCCTATCAGCCCGCCCAGGCCAAGAAGCGGTCCGGCGCCGTGGAGCTTGCCCGCAGCCTGCGCCGCTACATCTGATCCGTTGGGGATGGGGACGCGTCCGGCCCGCGGCGCTTCGGCGCCCGCCGAGCCGGGCGCGTCCTTTTCCTTGGCCTCAACTCATCTCGCTTGCGTCAACGCATCGGCCCCACCCACCTGGGGGTCATCCCAGTGCGGGTTGTCCTCTTCAATCAGGCGGATTTTTTAATCGCGACGCCAGCGCTTGAGACGCTTCTCGAAACCGATGGCGGCCGTGGCTTCTCCGAACCCCGAGTAAAAGACCAGACGGCCAACGCCGTATTTGCGTGTGAAGCCAGGCGTCAGCTTCGCGCCATGCACGAACAACCGCAGGCGCCTTGGGTTTTGCGGTGGGCGCCGCTAGCTTCCTCCAATGACCGACTTCGCCCCTGAGTCCCCGGCTGAAGAGGGCAACGCCAAGCCCTATTCGGTGTCGGAGCTGGCGTTCGCGCTGAAGCGGACGCTGGAGGATAATTACGGCTTCGTGCGGCTGCGCGGCGAGATCTCCAAGACCACCTTCCATGCCAACGGCCACATCTATCTGACGCTGAAGGACGAGCGCGCGGCCATCGACGGGGTGGTCTGGAAGGGCCAGGTGCGGGGCCTGTCGATCCGGCCCGAGCAGGGGTTGGAAGTGATCGTCACCGGCAAGATCACCACCTACCCGTCCGGCTCGCGCTACCAGATCGTCATCGAGACCCTGGAGGCGGCGGGGATCGGGGCCCTGCTGGCCCAGCTCGAGCGGCTGAAGGCGCGACTGGCCGACGAGGGCCTGTTCGCGGCCGAGCGCAAACAGGCTCTGCCCTCGATGCCGGCGGTGATCGGGGTGATCACCAGTCCGACTGGGGCGGTGATCCGCGACATCCTGCACCGCATCCGCGACCGCTGGCCCTGCCGGGTGATCGTCTGGCCGGTGGTGGTGCAGGGCGACGCCGCGGCCGCCCAGGTGGCCGCCGCCATCCGCGGGTTCAACGGGCTGGCCGCCGGCGGCGCGGTCCCCAGGCCCGACGTGCTGATCGTGGCGCGGGGCGGGGGCTCGGTGGAGGATCTGTGGGCGTTCAACGACGAGGGGCTGGCCCGCGCCGTCGCCGAAGGCGCGATCCCGCTGATCAGCGCGGTGGGCCACGAGACCGACACCACGCTGATCGATTTCGTCTCCGACCGCCGCGCGCCGACCCCTACGGCAGCCGCCGAGATGGCGACGCCGGTGCTGGCGGAGCTGAAGGCCCTGGTCGGTGATCTCGGCGCGCGGATGCACCGCTGGGGCGGCCGCGCCGTGGCCGACCGGCGCGGACGCGTTGAGGCCGCGGACCGGGCGCTGAGGCGGGTGCGCGATCTGGTCGAACTGGCGGCGCAGCGGTTCAACATCGTCGCCGGGCGGCTGGGCGCCGGGCTGGCGCGCAACGCCGCGGTCCACGAGCGCGACCTGGTGGCCGTCGCCTCGCGGCTCTCCCCGCTGCTGCTGAAACGCCCGCAGGCTGTGCAGCGCCAGCGGCTGGACGGGGCTGCCGCCAGGCTGGTCCCTGCGGTGACGCGGGGCCTGGAACGCGCCGCCGAACGGCTGGACGGCCTGGCCAAGCTCTATCTGGCGGTGGATCCGGACCGGCCCCTGCAGCGCGGCTTTGCCCGGGTCACCCGCGCCGACGGTTCGATCGTCCATGCGGGGGCGAGCCTGGCGAAGGGCGAGGACGTGGCCATCAGGTTCGGCGACCGGGTCACCCGCCAGGCGGTTATCGCGGGCGAGCCGACCCAGTCGACCGCGCCCAGGAGCGTCCGGCCACGACCGAAAACCCCACCGACGCCGCAAGGCGACCTGTTCTGAGCGGCCTGCCCGCGTTAGACAGGCGCCCATGAACGCTCATGATCGCGACTTCGCCGGCTCCGACCTCGCCCGCCTGCACTATGGCGACGGCGATTTCGCGGTGCTGAAGCCCGGCCGTCATGTGCTGTGCGCGGTGACCGGCGCGAAGATCCCGCT